>MGDH01000022.1:121660-191944 GCA_001790855.1 Candidatus Schekmanbacteria bacterium RIFCSPLOWO2_02_FULL_38_14
ATTCCTATACTAATACCGCCAAATTCATTTTTTTCAATAACGTTATTTTTTATAGTTAAAAAACTTGAATAGTTCGCCGCAATTCCTGCATTTGAATTTTTTATGGTAAATCCTTCAACTGTTACATTTTCTTCATAATTGATATTAATTGCCCAACTGCTATATTTAGCATCAATTACTGTATTTGCAGCAGCACCACCCATTAAAACAATACCTGATGACAATGTAAGCGGGAAAAATTCCTTGTCAGTTGAATAGGTTCCGGGATTTACAACAATTTCCTTTATTTCAATGCCTGAAGATTTGGCTGATTGTACTGCAAGGAGTGCCTCTGTGATTGATGAATAGGGACTTTGTTCAGAGCCATTCCCGCCGGATGAAGCTTTTGAGTCAACAAATATTTTTTCAGTACCTGCTTCTGGAATGTTCACCGGGAAATCCTTAGGATTCAGCGAGGCAGTGCCTTTGCTTATCTCTTCAATGTCAGAGTATCCGTCATTATCATCATCAGTATCAGCATTATCCCCTGTAACATCTTTATCTGTATCAATGGTTTCAGAAGGATTCTGCGGAAAGGCATCAAAAAAATCTATCACCCCATCGTTATCAAAATCTTTTTCATCTGGAGTAGGAATTGAAACCACATAAAGACCAAAGGCTGTATCCAGAATAAAACCATAATCCCCGTTGATTTTGATTTTTTTGGCACTGCTTGGTGTATCAATAACACCAACTGATTTGATATTTTCTTTATTACTTATATCAAAAACCTGAATACCTACCTCATGGCTTGCCAGATACACAAAGTTTCCGGATATTGCTATGTCAGCATATTTACCTTCGATTGTCCGGATACTGGGAATTTCAACCGGAGATTCAGGAGTGCTTATATCAACAACATGAAGCTTATCTTCATAATAATCTACATAATAAAGATAATTGCCTGAGATTGAAATTGATGAAGAAACAGCTTCTCCAAATGAATACAAGATACCCGGTGAAAAAGGATCCTTGATATCTATAGGTATAATACCTGATTCTCCGCTTGCCACATAAAGAAAATTATCTTTAATTTTTAAGTCAGAAGGGATATGATAAATGTCTATAATGATGTATGAAAGATTGTCTATATCAATTATAAAAATCTTACCGTTTTCGTTTACCCTGTTTTGATATAATATAAAAAAATATTGATTCTGCTTTAAAGTTTTAATTGGAATATCCAAATCCTCTACTGGCAAATCAATATACTTTATCAAAGCATCCGGGATTCCGTCGCTATCTGAGTCTTTTTGAAAATCAATACTCGCAGGATTATTTACATCAATAACAAAAAGCCTATTTGGGTCGTAATTAACTAAATAACAGATATTGTTATCTACTAACAAAGATTGAGCTGATAAATTTTTTCCAAGAGCTTGTGAAAAGGTATTAACTATTTTTGGTTCAATGGGGTTAGAGATATCTACAATCTGCAAACCTGAAAATCTGTCAGCAATAAATGCATAATTTCCGGAAATATCTAGGTCTGTTGGCAGGTCCGGCGTATCAACTGAACCAACAATGGCAAAAAATGTTACAGATTCTCCGGGGATTGATGGCGAGGTGACATTTATCTTTAAATCCTTATCAGAATTTCCAAGCTTAACCCTGAATTTTGCCCTGCCTTTTGAGTCAGTATAAATTCTTGTGCTGTTTTTAGATTTGAATGCCCTGTTTTCATTTTTCTTTTCCTCTGCTTCTGAACCTGTGATTATCTCCCCCTCACCCTTATCAACTGAGATATTAATTGGAACCTTAGGAGCGGGTTTTCCGAGTTCGTTCTCAACTGCTATTATGAAGGGTTCCTTTAAAATCTTACCGAGATTGCCTGTCTGATTGTTGCCTGATATCGGGATTATCTTTGCTGGTTTAAATGCGGCTCCCTTCTTCTTTGCTTCAAGGCTTATATTTCCCTCAACAGAGTTCTTATTGGTGTCAGTTGCAATTACTTTGAAAGAGATTTTTCCCGGCTTTTGCGGTGAGATTTTAAACCTTCCTGAATATATCCCGTCCCCTGAAGCGATATCTCCATTTTTCCCATTGTCCTGAAGGGGTCCGGTTTTTACCCAACCTGAGCCTTTTTTTATTTTAACCACTACATCTTCTAAATTGTTCTCCGGGACTAATATCTCTGCAGAAATTGTGATTTCTGATGCCCTGTTTGCCAAAATTGCCTGAGGGGTTATTGATGGAATACTCATTACAGGAGAATCCGCGTAGGAGCTGCTTGTCAGCAAAGAGATGATAAAAGCAATGGTTATGGGCAGAAAATTTCGGGTTAATTTATTCATCTTTTTATTAAATCAAAAAAATATCCTTGAAGTTTTCAGGCTGTCCTAAAATGTCATTGCGAGGAGCGAAGCGACGAAGCAATCTCAGAAATATTATTGTTATTAAGGAGATTGCCACGCTCCCTTTGGTCGCTCGCAATGACAGACATGGAATTGTCGGACAGCCTGCTCTGCTACGGGGTATTTTAAGTTTTAAAAAGCAAGGCTTCGCTTTTCATCTACTCTGTAATCCTCGTCCCCTTTTTTATCTTATCCTGCCCGCTTAAGATTTTTGCAACAGAGTCCTTTTCAGAAACATGGATGATTTCTATTTTTCCCGATTCCTCTCCTGCTCTGCTGATTGCCTTCATCTGCAATCCCTGCCTTGCTCCCTGAGAAGAACCAATATCAATGGTTATTTCTCCGTTTTTGCCGGATTCTGTAATCTCACCCCTAAGAGGGAATTCTTTTGAGATTTTCTCATTTATCTTTTTTGAAATTTCTTTTGCAATTTCGCCAAGAGATTTATTCTTACTGAAGCTTTCAGCAAAGGCAAACTTTATGCCGGAGGTTTCTGTTTCAATCATCCGCAGGCTCACCTGAATATCATCACCAAAACGCATAATGCCTCCTGTTGAGATGAGTTTTGCTGACAGGATTTTCCCGACCCTCAATGCTGTCTCATTATCAGCAAGGTCAGTTTGAGAAAGCTTTAACTCTTTTAAGAGTTTATCAAGGGCTTCCCTTTCAATAATCTTTATTCTTCCGCTTTCCTGCAGGCTATTTGTTATTGCCAAAGCCAGAAACTCGTTTTCCCCCTCTCTTTTTGATTTTTCACCCTTATTTTCAAAGCCTATGAATGTTGCTGTCAGCGGCTTTGAACTCCACTGGTTTTTTTCTCCCGCAACTCCTCCTTTTTTCTGGTATTGGGAGACTAAATCCTTTACAAGAGAATCAATTTTGTCCTGCTGCTCCTTATCCTCAGCAAACTTAATTTTCTTTTCTGCACCGGCTAAAAGGATTCTGCTCATCTCATCCTTTGGGTTGAGCTCAAGAGCCTTTTTGTAAAGAGCTATTGCCTCCGGTGTTTTTCCATCCTTTTCAAGCAGGAATGCCTTGTTCGCAAAATCAAGATATTGAGATGAAGAGTCTTTTGGCAGAGCAGTATAGATAATCTGGGTTTTCGATTTTCCTCCGGTTATTACTCCTGAATAATTTATTGCAAGGATTATGGCTGCAAGGAAGAGGAGAAGCACTGTTGATGGCAGTATAATTCTTGAAATCCTTTCTGTGTCGCCACGGAATTTCCCAGCCTCGATTACTTTTTTAATTTTAGGTTCAAGCTCTTTTTCGTGCTCTTCTTCTGTTTCCTCTTCTCCAGAAACTTCGAGGTATCTGAACTGAGGGTCCCCGTAGAGCATATAGCTTGCCCAGACTATTGTTTCCTCTCCATAGATTTTAATCAGATTCTGTCTTGACAGCCTTACAGCCTCGCCGATGCTTGTGCCCTTTAAAAGCTCCTGATATAGGCTGATTGCAAATTTCGAGCTTGACTCATCCATTACCTCCCAGAATGTTCCAATGTAGTGCTGGACTCCTGAGATTAGGAAGGCATTGGCAATTCCATAAATCCTCTGCTCATATTTCTCATCAATCTTCCATTCTTCTGTTCTTCCTGAATGGCATGCATTGGAAAATACAAGGGCGGGAAAGGGGCTTGAACCCCTCATACTCATCAGATCCTGCGCGCTGAGTTTGCCGTCGCTCAGAAGCCATCCGCTGTCAGAAGGATTTTTCTCATTATAGTCAGCATGTCCTGCATAATGGATAATATCAAAATTCCTTATTTTTTCCTTTACATAGTTAGCCCTGATATTGCTGCTTTGGAATGTGGTATTGATTAAATCCTCTTTCTCAAGGAGATTTCTTACCCTAAGACCTTCTTCGTAGGATGCGTTTAAATCCCCTTTCGGGTCTGCGAGAATTAAAATTTTAAGCGGTTTTTCAACCTTTCTTATCCTTGTTTCTGTTATGTCAAATCTTGTGGAAACAACCCTTCCTATATTAAATTTAAGGCAGAAAAATTCATTGCCGTCATAAATGAGTTCCCAAGGAATCTGGACAAGTTCATCATCAATATTGAGAATCATGGAGGTTGCCTTTGTAGAGGTTAATTTTTTCTTGGTTTCCAGAGGAAGGATCTGGTCATAAAGGACCTGCCCTGTTTCACGCAGTTTCAGTAGTATTTCTTTTGAGAGTTTCCCCTGCTTGTTTGCATTATTGAGGAGTCTTGTTACTTCACCGCAATAACGGCTGATGTCATTTTCAGAAACAGAAATTTCCTCATAGTGCCTTACTGTTACAACGCTTGATGACGCCCTTTCATAGGAGCTTATCTTTAATTTTCCTTCTTCCTTTGAAATCTCAAGCACAAAGACCTTTTCCTCTTCAGCTTTTTTCCCTGAGACTTTTTTTTCAGAAATAGTCCTTGTCTTGCTTGTCAGTATATCTTCATCAGTCCATATAACCCTGTAAATCTCTATTTCCTCTGCTTTTCCCTTTAGTTTTGAACTTTTTAAATGGCGGCATATGATTTCTTCAGAATTTTTTATGTTGGTATATACTGATTTTGAGATTACTATCTGGTCAGGTTCTGCAAGGGGTTCAATGCGCGCCGCAGTGTTTACCACATCGCCGAAGATGTCATTTTCTTCAACGATTCCCTTTCCCTGATTAATTCCAGTCCTTATATGAATCTGTTTGTTGGAATCTTTGTTTTGGTTAAAGCCAAAAAGTTTCTGCTGCATTTTTATTGCCGCTTTAACTGCATCTTCAGGATTCTCAAAGGAAGCCATTATGGCATCTCCGATTGTTTTGATGATTTTTCCGCTGTTTTCCTCTATGACAGGGAAGAGGAGGTCGTTATGTTCATGAACCATAAGGCGACCATCAAAGTCTCCCCTTGTTTCAAAAAATGCGGTTGATTCGCAGATATCAGTAAACATTACTACGATTTCTCTTGAATATTTTTTTTCAAGCTCAGCATCAAGCTCGCTTCGTAGTTTCAGGAGAGTTTTTATATCCTTCTGTTTTTCCTCTTTTTTTTCATTTTCTTCCATGCTTTTTCTCCCATATTGTGAGGTTTCTGCAATATCTCTTTATTGGTCATTGCAAGGAACGACTTGCCTACCGGCAGACAGGTAGTGACGCGGCAATCTCATTTCAGCTGTAAACTTTTAAGAGATTGCTTCGCTTTGCTCGCAATGACATGCGAGGAAACTTATACACAATAATAGTATAAAAATTTTTTCATAGCTTCCTCATACTTTAATAGACGACGCTCTATAAAAATCCTTGCATGCTAAAACCTGTGGTTGCCAAATCTGTGTAATCTCTCTTTAATCTCTGTAATCCTGTTTGAAATTAAAAATGTATTATTGATGAAACAAGTAGCAGATGCTGTTTTACATCAATGGTTGAATTTGGCACACTAGAGACTAAACCTTCAGCATCGTTTCCAAAACGATACGAGTCAAAGTCTATGATAACAGGACCTATTGATACACCTGAGCCAACAGGATTAAGGGTTGACGGAACCTCAGCCATCTGGGAATTGGAATATGACGGAACAGAGAAAACAAAAAATAGAAACAAGAAAATTCTTATTGATTTTAAAATTTCAGTTCCTCCTTGATAAACACATACTACTTCAAGGTTTGCCCCTACATTTTGTCTGTGGACAGGCGAGACCTACCTACCGCAGGCAGGCGCCTGTTCTACTGTTTTTCAATCTTCCTTCCTAATAGACGAATGAAATCTTAAAACCTTGCAAGAAATTTTTGAGAACTCAGAAAAATCAAATATCAGAAAATCTATTAAAACAACGCAACCTAAAGGTTACGAATGCAAACTTAATAAATTATTTGGTGGTAAGAAGTTTTTAATTAAGTATTGTGTTTTTAGATATAGGTTATTGGTTTTTTTGTCAATGCTTTAAATTGTTTAACTTTATCATCTCTTCTTGCTTTTAATAGACGAGGGAGGGGAGGAAACCTTGCAGGGAAATTTTTGATTTTTAGTTTTTGAATTTTTGTATGATTGTCGCTAGTAGTCCGTATACCGTATTCCGTAATCCATAGTTTAGTTGAAAGCAAAGCTTCGCTTTGCAGCTACATTTTACAATCCAGAATCTGCATTTTGATAGTTAGGAGCCGGTTGAAATGAGTTGAGCGGTTTAAACAGGTAAAAAAAGACTAACTAATCAGGCTTAATGAGAATTCGCCAACAGTCTCGCCCTTTTCTGAAATCTTTATATAGTAGTTTTTTGGTTCTATGTTTTCAAAACAGAGAAAATCATCTTCCATAGTATCTGATGCAAGCTCTCTGTTCTCATCTTTCAGGCTGACCACAAGGTTTTTTACACTCTTTTTCCTTTTGCTCAGGGTTCTTACTTTTAAATTTACAAGAGCTTCTACCTTTTCTACTTCAATTTCAAGGTCTATTTCCCCAATTTTTTTTACAAAAGAAAAACTCTGATAGGATTCCTTTTCGTCTTTACCCCTTACAAATACAGGCGCTAATCTTGGTATAAGGAGTGTGGTATCAAGAGAAGTTTCCACTATCTTAATTATACCTTTTGCTATTTCTATTACGACATCAAAGGTACTCTTTTTGCTTTCAGATAGCTTTAATACCTTATCAATAAGAGCCTTTGAAGGCTTAAGGAAGAGTTCATCTTTGGCTGCCTTCTTGGCAAGGATAACCTCATCAAGACACTTTTCACACTGTGAGAGGTGTTTTTCAACAGCTTCTTTTTCCTTTTCATCAAAGAGGTTATCAAGATAGCAGGAGATAAGCTCTTCTGAGAGACAGTTTTTCACAGAAAAAGAGGTTTTTGTTTTCATAACCTTTTTAAAAGTCATTTCAAATTTGTCTTCTATGTTTTTGTTTCTATTTTCCATAAATTCCTCCAATCCATATAGACGAACTGGTTCTAATTTTCTTTCAAGAGTTATCAAATTTTTTTAAAATTTTTTCAAATTTATCCAAAAGCCTTGATTTCTTGCTGTAAATTGCATTAAGTGACAGGTTCATAGTATCTGCAATTTCTTCCGTTTCCATTTCCCTTTCATAATAGAGCGTTAAAAAGAGTTGGTCTTCAGGAGAAAGCTCATTGATAATTTTTTCTTTTAGCTTTTCCATTTCCTCTCTTTTAATTTTTTCATCAGGAAGCTCTCTTTCATCCCTTAAAACTTTTGCAGGGGAATTCTCGTTTTCATTCTGATTATCAATAGAATCAGATTCTTTATGTGTTCTTAAAAAATCAAGGACAATTCTTGTGGCAATTGTTCTTATCCATGTTGCAGGGCTACAGCCATTCTTTCCTTCAAACTGGTGGAGCTTTTTGCAGTTATTCTCAAAAAGTTTCAGGAATATATCGCTGAAAAGATCATCAACGTCGTCTTTGGTATAACGAAAATTCTTTATTTTGAATATTTTGTGGATAGAGCTGTAGATAAGACATGAATATTTATTTACAAAAAGTTTCCATGCTTTCTTGTCACCCTGAGCACACTTTTTGAAAAGTTCTAAGTCTTCTGAATCTGGTTTTTTATCAGTCATAGTAAATTAAAAAAATGTAGAAACAATTCTACTCTCTTCAGTATGTTCCATAGTGTCATTGCGAGCGATAGCGAAGCAATCTCAATTTAGCTGTCAGCTACCAGTCATCAGCAGTCAGTTTCTTAAGTAGATTGCTTCAGGGTTAAAGCCATTCGCAATGTATCATGAGGAATATCTTGCGACAACAATGCTGGTGTTTTTTCAAAAAGCTTTTAATATCCATAATCACAGATGTGAATTAATTTCCAGAAAAATTTAACATAATATATTTCCCCATTTAATCCTGTGATATCAATTGCTATGGCAAGATTATTATAAATCCTGTGAAAAAAGGCTATTGTGTGAAGTGTGGTGGCTTCTGTGTCAATATAGTTGAGACACCTTCCCTATGATAAATTAGAGTAGAGGGCGGGGAAGAGAAAACATAATGATAGCTGAAAAGGAAAGCAGACAATGTCCAGAATACGACAACATCACCTTCATAGAGATTCAATCCCTGACCTTATGAAGCTTTTAAACAAAAAAGCCCTTCCCTGAAACCGGAAAGGGCTTTTTGATATAGCACAGCAAATCTCTTGCTTCTCTCTATCTTAGTACATTCCTCCGCCTGGAGGCATTTGAGGCATTCCACCCATTTCTTTCTTCTCTTCAGGTTTCTCTGTGATGAGCGCTTCGGTTGTTATGAGAAGCGCAGCAATGCTTGCGGCATTCTGCAGGGCTGACCTTGTAACCTTTGTCGGGTCAATAATTCCTGCTTTCATCAGGTCCTCATATTCCTCTGTCTCTGCGTTGAATCCAAAGGATCCCTTTTCAGTCTTTACTCTCTGAACAACGACAGAACCTTCAGCGCCTGCATTGTTTGCAATCATTCTTATTGGTTCTTCCATGGCGCGCTTTACGATTTCAATACCTATCTGTTTGTCACCATCAAGCTTTATTTTTTCAAGTGCTGGTATGCATCTTAAAAGGGCAACTCCGCCGCCAGGAACGATTCCTTCTTCTACTGCAGCCCTTGTTGCGTGAAGCGCATCTTCAACCCTTGCCTTTTTCTCTTTTAATTCTGTCTCAGTGGCTGCTCCAACATTGATTATTGCAACTCCTCCAACAAGTTTCGCAAGTCTTTCCTGAAGTTTTTCCTTGTCGTAATCAGATGTTGTTTCTTCAACCTGTGCTCTTATTTGCTTTACCCTGCCTTCAATTGATTTTGAATCGCCTGCGCCTTCAATTATTGTTGTATTATCCTTGTCAATAATAACCTTTTTGCACTCTCCCAGATCCTCAAGCTTTACATTTTCAAGCTTCAGTCCAAGGTCTTCAGCAATAACCTGTCCTTTTGTCAGTATTGCAATGTCCTCTAACATTGCCTTTCTCCTGTCACCAAAACCCGGAGCCTTTACAGAACAGCAATGGAGCGTTCCTCTCAGTTTATTAACAACAAGAGTTGCAAGAGCCTCACCCTCAACCTCTTCTGCAATAATCAGGAAATTTTTTCCTGTTTTTGCAATTTTTTCAAGTATTGGAAGAAGGTCTTTCATGTTGCTTATTTTCTTTTCGCAGATAAGGATGTAAGGATTTTCTAAAATACACTCCATTCTTTCTGCATCTGTAACAAAGTATGGAGACAAGTAACCGCGGTCAAACTGCATTCCCTCCACTACTTCAAGGGTTGTTTCCATGCTCTTTGCTTCTTCAACTGTAATGACTCCATCCTTTCCAACCTTCTCCATTGCCTCGGCAATCAGGTTTCCGATTGTGGAATCATTATTTGCAGAGATTGTTCCAACCTGGGCTATTTCTTTCTTGTCTTTTGTTGGCTTGCTCATTTTCTTAAGCTCATCAATCACTGTCTCAACAGCCTTTTCAATCCCTCTCTTGAGTTCCATCGGATTAGAACCTGCTGTAACATTTTTTGAACCTTCTCTGAAAATAGCCTGAGCAAGAACTGTAGCTGTTGTGGTGCCATCTCCTGCAACATCGCTGGTCTTGCTTGCAACCTCTCTTACCATCTGAGCACCCATATTTTCAAACTTATCCTCAAGCTCGATTTCCTTTGCAACTGTTACGCCATCCTTTGTAATTGTTGGTGAACCAAAGCTTTTATCAAGAACTACATTTCTTCCCTTTGGTCCAAGTGTTACTGCAACTGCCTGAGCCAGAATATTCACACCCTTTAAAATTTTACTTCTGGCTTCATCACTAAATAGAATCTGTTTAGCTCCCATAAGGAAAACCCTCCTTTTAAAATTTTTCTGTCTTTACTGTTTCTTTAGTCAGGAAAGACACAATTCTGTTTTTATTCAATAACACCGAGGATATCGTCTTCTCTCATAATCGAATACTCTTCGCCTTTAATCTTGACCTCTGAACCTGCATACTTGCTGAAAAGAACCTTGTCACCCACCTTTACATCAAGAGGGGCGATTTTTCCATCCTCAAGCATCTTTCCTTTGCCCACAGCAATAATCTTTCCTTCCTGTGGTTTCTCCTTTGCTGTATCAGGAATAATAATTCCTCCCTTGCTTTTTTCCTCTTCCTCAAGCCTCTGAACTAATATACGGTCGTGTAATGGTCTGATTTTCATACCTTAAACCTCCTTTTTAATAAAAATCAACAAGTTATCTTGTGGATAATTAAACTAAAAAATTTTAAATCTGCTGTAGATATTGCAACAGAATTTAGAAAACCCTCACCCCCTTTTCTATTAGCTATTAGCACTCTCTCTGAGCGAGTGCTAATTATAAGAATCTATAAAAAATTTGCAAGTCTTTTTTTTTTAAAATTGAGAACTGTTTGATAAATAATAGCATTTTTTGCTGGTTGAACAGATATGTCGTTTGTCACTTAAAGCTAATTGTCATTCTATCATCTGGTAGCCTGAATTTCTTTTATTTACTCCTGACTTTTCTTTTTAGGATTGACATATTGGGTTTAATTATATATTCAAAAAAAAGATTCAAGGATTCGAGGGGCAAGGGTTCGAGGGATTTTAGAATTTAGAATTTGGATTAAAATTTTGATATTTGATTTTTGATTTTTTAACCATGCTGATTGACACACAAAACAGAGTAATCAATTATCTCAGGGTTTCGGTTACTGACCGCTGCAACCTGCGCTGTATATATTGTATGAGCAGAGACGGGGTTGATATTAAGGCGCGCTCAGAAATCCTCTCCTTTGAAGAGCTTGAAAAGATAATCTCAGTAGCAACAAAAAGCGGTGTTACCAAGGTGCGAATAACCGGAGGAGAGCCGCTGATTAGAAAAGGGCTTATTGATTTCATTTCACGGATTTCAAAGCTTCCTGAAATAAAAGACCTGAGTATGACCACAAACGGAATCCTGCTTAAAGATTATGCCTCCTTATTAAAGTCCGCCGGGCTTCAGAGAGTAAATGTAAGCCTTGATACCCTTAGCCCTGAAAAATACAGAGAAATAACAGAAAACGGAGAGATTGAAAGGGTCTGGAGCGGAATATTTGAAGCAGAAAGGATAGGGCTTTTACCAGTGAAAATCAATCTCGTTGTAGTGCGCGGCTTAAATGACAATGAGCTCTGTGATTTTGCGCAACTCACAAGAAAATATCAATATGATATCCGTTTCATAGAATATATGCCGGTTGGCGCAACAAACTACTGGAGCAGGGAAAAATTCATGGCAAGCTCTGAAATACTGGAAAGAATCAGCCGCAGATTAGGAGAATTAACACCTCTTGAAACAGAAAATCACAGCCCTGCAAAATATTTTCAGCTCGCCAATTCAAAAGGAAGAATAGGGGTAATAAGCCCTATTTCAAATCATTTCTGCAGCAGCTGCAACAAGCTCCGCCTTACATCGGATGGAAGGCTTAGGGCGTGCTTATTCTCTGATGATGAGGTTGACCTTAAAGCAATTCTGAGAAGCAACTACAACACAGATGATATAAACAATCTTCTTAAGGAAGCTGTTTTGAGAAAACCTAAAGATCACAATTTAAAAGAAGGTGAATCCTTTCTTTTAGAAAGAACTATGTCACAGATTGGCGGATAATTTTTTAATCAACCTTCCTTCTCAAAAATGCAGGAACTTCCAAGTCATTCTCATCATATATAACAGGCTCATCCATGATTTTTCCGGAAACCGCCTTTATTACTACATTTTTTCTCCTCATATAAGTTGGTATTTCTATATTTTCAGGATGGAACTGGTAGATAGCTCCCTTCCCTTCATCTCTTTTAATGGGAATAATTTTCTGTGATTCCTCTTTTCCGAAGCCTGTTGCAATCACTGTAACCATCATCTCATCTTCAAGCCTTTCATCAATAACAGCGCCGAGTATTATGAGGGCTTCCTCATGAACACATTCATTGATAATTGATGCTGCTTCAGTTATCTCGTGAAGTGTAACATTTGCTCCACCGGTTATATTTATCAGGACTCCCTTTGCGCCTTCAATTGAACCGTCCTCCAGAAGCGGGCTTGAAATCGCTTTTTGTGCAGCTTCACCTGCCCTTCCTTCTCCTGAAGCAACACCTGTTCCCATTATGCATCTCCCCATGCTCTCCATTACTTTTCTTACATCAGCAAAATCAACATTTATACGTCCGGGCTTTACTATTATATCTGATATGCCCTGAACTGCCTGTTTCAGTACATCATCAGCAAGCTGGAATGATTCGAGGAAAGGAAGTGTTCTTCCGGCAATATTTAAAAGCCTCTGGTTTGGCACAATAATCAGGCTGTCAACAACTTTTCTAAGTTCTTCAATGCCTTCTTCTGCAATCCGTGTTCTCGGTTTACCCTCAAAAAGAAAGGGCTTTGTCACAACTCCGACTGTTAGCGCATTGCAGTCCTTTGCTATCCGCGCAATTACAGGCGCAGCCCCTGTTCCGGTTCCGCCTCCCATACCTGCAGTAATAAATATCATATCAGCCCCTTTGCAGGCTTCTAAAATCTTGTCAGTATCCTCAAGTGCAGATTTTTTCCCAACAGAGGGGTCCGAACCAGCACCCAACCCCTTTGTTGTTTTTTCCCCAAACTGGATTTTTTGGGATGCAAGAGACGCTTTCAGAGCCTGCACATCCGTGTTTGCTGCAATGAACTCAACACCTGAAAGAGATGCCTTTACCATTGTGTTAATTGCATTCCCGCCACCGCCACCAACACCAAAAACCTTTATTTTAGCAGTACACCTTAAATCTTCTTCAAATTCTAACATGCCTTCACCTCCATTTAAAAAAAATTGAAGCTTTAGAAGAATTCCTGAACCCATTCTTTCATTCTCTTGATGATTTTATTAAACATCCTGTCATCTGAACCCCCGCCAAGCCCTTTTCTTCCTCTGTTTCTACTCCCGTAAAGCACAAGTCCTACAGCTGTGGAATAAATAGGACTATTAACTATATCAACAAGCCCTCCGACTCCGCTTGGGGTTCCAATGCGCACAGGAAGCTCAAACACCTGCTCTCCTATGTTCTGTATCCCTTCCATTATTGAAGCACCTCCAGTAACCACGATTCCTGAAGCAATCAAATCCTCTATGCCTGAACGCTTTATTTCCTGGCGGATTAAAGTTAAAATCTCCTCAACCCTTGGCTGGATTATTTCACTTAGAATCTTTCTTGAAAGGACTCGTGAATCCCTGCCGCCAACACTTGGCACTTCAACGGTTTCATTTGCCTTGACAAGCAAAGCAGAGGCAGAGCCAAATCTCCTTTTTATCATCTCAGCATCTTTTGTTGGAGTCCGCAGACCTACAGCTATGTCATTTGTCACGTGGTTCCCTCCCAGTGCTATGACAGACGTGTGCTTAATGCTTCCCTGATAATAAATTGCAAGGTCCGTTGTGCCTCCTCCAATGTCCACAAGAGCCACGCCAAGCTCCTTTTCATCAGCTGTAAGCACTGCCTCGCTTGAAGCCAACTGCTGCAGGACAATGTCCCTTACATTAAGCCCTGCGCGGTTACAGCTTTTGATTATATTCTGGGCTGAAGTAACAGCCCCTGTAACAATGTGGACCTTAACCTCAAGCCTCACTCCTGACATTCCAAGCGGGTCTCTTATTCCATCCTGGTCATCTACAATGAATTCCTGCGGCAAAACATGTATTACTTCCCTGTCAAGCGGCATTGCCACGGCAGTTGCAGCATCCACTGCACGCTGAATATCCTTGGTAGTAACTTCCTTGTCCTTCACTGCAACAACACCATGGCTGTTAAAACCCCTTATATGGCCACCTGCTATCCCTGCATAAACAGAATCAAACTCAACTCCTGCCATGAGTTCTGCTTCTTCAACTGCTTTTTTTATGGAATTAACCGTACTCTCAATATTTACAACCACTCCCTTTCGTAGTCCGAAGGAAGGATATGTTCCTATCCCGACAATCTCTATCTCTCCTGATTTTGAGATTTCAGCCACAAGCGCACATATTTTGGTTGTACCGATATCAAGCCCAACTACGATATCATCTTTTTTGCCCACGCTAATCACCACCTTTAACTGAATTTAGTTTTAAATTTTTATTAAAAGTTTTCATAAAATGTCTCCTTTATTTTTATCCGCCCGCTTAATAGGCATAACTATAACCCTGTTTTTAAAACGAAGGTCAATATAAGATACCAGCGGAAATGCCTCTTTCTTATTTGAGCTGAAGGCTTTGAGCTTTTTTATTTTCTCATCCAGGTTCCCAACTCCGAGATAAATCTGCCCCGGATAATTTTTTACAGTCAAGACAGGGTTTGACGGGTCTTTTACATCAATTGTTGAAATATCCGACACAGGAATCAGTCCTTTGCCCTGAATTTCCTTAAGAGTCTCTATTCCGGTTTTAAGATTAAGAGATGAAATCTTATCTCCTTCCTTCATGGATATATTCTCATTAAATCCTGAAATCACAGGGAGTTCTTTTTTCTCTGTCCCGATGGTTCTGCTAAGAATTACTCCTTCCTCATCTATGAGATTCAGGTTATCAAGCTTTATCAGAGCAAATGGCGAACGCTCGTTAACTGCTATGGAAATTTTATTTGGAAACCTTCTTCTCATATCAACCCCTCTTATCCACGGATTTCCAACAAGCATTGATGCAGCTTCTTCTAAATTTACAGCAAGAAAATTTTTTCCTTCTATTCCTGAAATTTTTTTGATTTCATCTTCAGAGAGACTCCTGTTGCCGCTCACCTTGATATTTTTTGCTTTTAGAAATTCTATTCTGAACAAACCCCATGGCGCATATTTCCAGACATAGAACGCTGAAGCAGAAACAAACACCAAGACTATTATGCTATAAATAAAAGTCTTGTTCTTGATAGAAAAGAAATTTATATTCCTTCTCTCTGCCCTGCCTTTCTTCTGCCTTTTATTTCTTATCCGTGTTCTTTTATAATCTTTCAACTTACAGATTCCTCCAGCATTATCTCAACAAGTCTGTTAAAGCCGATACCTGCCTTTGAAGCTGCCATTGGAAGAAGGCTTGTTTCTGTCATTCCCGGAATAGTATTTGCTTCAAGAATAAATGGTCTGTTATCAGGAGTCAGACGGAAATCAATCCTCGGCGCACCCTTACATCCAAGCGCAAGGTATGCCTTCATGGCAATATCCTGAACCTTCTCTGCTGCTCTGGATGGAATTTCAGCCGGGCATATATATTTTGTTTTACCCATTTTGTATTTTGACCTGTAATCATAAAAACCGCTTTTTGGAACCATCTCAACAATTGGAAGAGGGCGGTTTTTCAGAATTCCAACCGTAAGGTCTCTCCCTTCTATATATTTTTCTATCAAAATTGTGCTGTCAAAAGACAGCGCCCGGGAAACAGCTTTTTTCAAATCTTTTTTTGACGAAACAATACTGATTCCGATGGTTGACCCTCCTGTTGCAGGCTTTACAACAACCGGGAGTTTTACTGATTGAGTCTTTATGAATTTTTCAATTCCGCTTCTCTTGCCTGAATAAATCCAGAATTCAGGTGTTGGAAGCCCGTGATAGAAAAATATTTCCTTTGAAAGTATTTTATCCATAGCAACAGCACTCGCACATACCCCTGAACCCGTATAAAGGATTCCCATTATCTCCAAAACCCCCTGAATTCCTCCATTCTCACCCCAACCGCCATGCAGGGCAATGAAAGCAACATCAATTTTTGTTTTTAAAAGTTTTTCAATTATATCTTTGTCAGCATCTATTCTTGATGCCTTGTATCCTGAAGCTTTAAGCGCTCTGAATACAGCCGTTCCTGTTTTCAAAGAAATCTCCCTCTCGGGAGAAGTTCCTCCCATGATTACGCCAATCCGTCTCTCTTTTAGCGATACCGTTTTCTTTTTAGCTCCCATTCTCTTTTCCCAAATTTCCTCTCGAATCTCTTTTCATTTTCTCAAACTTATTATCTATAAACTTAATTATCTGAGTGTGCAGTTCCTTTGAGTTTGCTGCAACAAGCGACTGAATATTCCATTCATCAGAGCTTGTCATAAAAGTATCTTCAAGCCCCACAACTGCTCCCTTGCCGGTTATTTCAGATGATGAAGCCTTCCCGAGAAAAGGAAACGCTTCCTTTTTAATTTCTTTAGCAAGCTCTATTGTAATATTGTTCAACATAATCGCTTTCACAGGGTTCAATGGGTCCAAATAGTTTCAAATAAATCCCTCACCCAGCAGAACAATTTCAAGTTCAAGGTTAATCCTGAATTTTTCCCATACCTTTTCTTTAATCTCGCATATCAACTTATAAACATCCTTTGCCTTTGCTTTGCCTGTGTTTACAATGAAGTTTGCATGCTTTGCTGAAACGTGAGCATCTCCGCACCGTTTTCCCTTAAGCCCTGCCATATCTATCAGTTTCCCTGCATTGTAACCCGGAGGATTTTTAAATACAGAACCTGCAGTAAATGAACTGCATGGCTGTGTTTTTTTTCTCATCAACTTGTACTTTGCTGCCAGTTTATCAAAAATTTTCTTATCCCTTTTTTGCAATTTAAACCACGCCCCTGTTATGATATAGTCATCAGGAATGTTACAGCTTCTGTATTCAAAGGAGATTTCTTTTTTTGAGATTTCCCTTATCTCTCCCTCAGAATCTATAACCTGAAGCCTCTCAAGCCTTTCAGATATGCACATGCCAAAAGAACCTGCATTTCCCTTTATGCTTCCACCAACAGTACCGGGGATTCCGCAGGCAAATTCCAGGCTTCCAATCCCCTCTTTCCCAAGCCCCATTATCATAAGAAGGAGATTTACACCGCCCTGTGAAAAAACCATTCTGAAATTTTTCGCAACGCTCTCCACTACTTCAAACCTGTTAAAAGTTTTCGAAAGGTTTATTACTACTCCATCAAATCCCCAGTCGCTTACAAGCAAGTTAGTTCCTTTTCCGATTGTAAAATAAGGCATCCTGTTTTTTAAGCAGAAAGATACCACACCGCTTATTTCCTGAATTCTTTCCGGAAAAACCATCGCCCGGCATTTTCCGCCTATTCTGTAAGATGTATATTTATCCATTGAAACTTCAAACCTGATTCTGTCTTTGAAAATATTTTTAAGTTCCTTTATTTTTTGAACTTCCATAACCTTCCAAATTTTTTTAATTTTTTAATCCTATATAGCTATGATTGCCTGCCTTTTAAAAAAGCCTCGCCTATTTTATAAACATCACCTGCACCAAGAGTAATCAGAAGGTCTCCTTTCTCTGTTACCTTGAAAAGATGTTTCAGAATATCCTTCCTTTCCTTTATATGGCTTACATTTTTATGCCCATGGGCCATAATTCCCTCACGCAACTTATCGCTGTCAATACCATCAATTGGCTTTTCTCCTGCAGCGTATATATCCGCGAGTATGAGCAAATCAGCGTCATAGAAGGACTTGAAAAACTCCTCCAGAAGGTCCTGAGTTCTTGAATAGCGGTGAGGCTGAAAAAGGGCAACAATCCTTCCTGTCCAGTTTTCTCTTGCTGCTTTCAAGGTAGCCTTGATTTCTGTTGGATGATGCCCGTAGTCATCAACAACAGTCACTCCATCCCTCTTACCCTTTACCTGAAATCTCCTCTCAATTCCCGAGAACCCCTCAAGGGCTTTTTTGATGTCATCAAACTTTATCCCAAGTTCAATTCCAACTGCGATTGCTGCAAGGGAATTGCAGATGTTGTGGATTCCTGAAATTTTCAATTTAATCCTCCCAATCACATTATTATGTTCTATGACATCAAACTCAGATTTAAATCCTGAAAAATTTATGGAAGCTGCTGTATAATCAGCCTGCCCTTTCAATCCATAGGTTATAAGTCTCTTCTCTATTGCAGGAATTATGCTCTGAATATTTTCATCATCCATGCATATTACCGAAACCCCGTAAAATGGTACCTTATTGATGAAGTCTGAAAAGGTTTCTTTGATTTTTTCAAGACTCCCGTAGTAGTTCAGATGCTCCCTGTCTATGTTTGTTATCACTGCTATTGATGGTGTAAGGCTCAAAAATGAGCCATCACTCTCATCAGCCTCTGCAACCAGAAACTCTCCCTGTCCAAGCTTCGCGTTTGTTCCAAGGCTGTTAAGTCTTCCGCCAATAACAACTGTCGGGTCAAATCCTGCATGGGCTAAAATCTGGGATATGAGTGAGGTTGTAGTGGTTTTCCCGTGAGCGCCTGCAACTGCAATCCCGTATTTCATTCTCATAAGCTCTGCAAGCATTTCAGCACGGGGAATAAGGGTAATCTTTTTTGTAATGGCTGATTTTACCTCAGCATTTTCCTGTGTAACAGCTGATGAGTAGACAACAACATCAGCGCCTTCAGCATTTTCTGCCCTGTGACCTTTACAGATTTTTGCTCCAAGCCTTGAAAGCCTTCTTGTAACCTTTGAAGGCTTAAGGTCTGAACCGCTCACCTGGTAGCCGAGGTTTAACAACACCTCTGCGATACCGCTCATACCTATTCCTCCAATTCCAATAAAATGGATTTTCAAGTCTTTTTTGTACATTTTATTTCATCAAATCCTAAGCCGTAAATTTCAAATTATCCCCTTATTAACTCCTCACACGCATCCACTAATGTCGCAGCAGCGTCACCCTTTGAAAATTTACTGCTGTTTCTGCTGAGTTCATTAATTTTATTTCCCCTCGTTATCAAACTTATGATTTTCTCAGATAAAATTTCTCCATTGAGTTCTTTGTCAAGAACCATCAGAGCCGCATTCTCATCAGCAAACGCCCTGGCATTTAATTCCTGATGATTATTTGCCGCGTATGGGAAAGGAATCAGTATTGACGCCTTGCCGCATTCTGACAGCTCACTCAGTGTTATTGCGCCTGCGCGGCATACAACAAGGTCTGCAATTGCATAGGCATTTTTCATTTCTTCTATATAAGGAGTAACATAATTCCTTATCATGTTTTTGTTGTACTCCTCCTTTACAAACCCGAAATCGTTCTTCCCTGTCTGATGCACTATCTGAAGCATATCAGAATATTTCTCAAGTATTGGCAGTGCCTGAACAACGCATTGATTGATTCTTCTTGCTCCCTGACTTCCGCCAAAAACAAGAAGGGTAAAACAGTTCTCCTTCATCCCCCACTGCTTTAAAGCCTCTTCTCTTGAGCCCCTGTTGATATCTCTGCGCACAGGGTTACCAGCGACAACAACCTTCTCTTTCTTGAAAAACTGCGTTGATGATTCAAAATTAACCCCAACCCTTTTCACAACCTTTGAAAGTATCCTGTTGGTCAGACCCGGATAAAAATTCTGCTCAAGTATTATTGTTGGCAGACGCAGCATAGCAGCGCAGAAAACTGTTGGTCCCGAGGCATAACCGCCAACTCCAATTACTATGTCAGGTCTGAAGCTAAAAATAATCTTCATAGCCTGAAAAAATCCCATTGGTATTTTCAAAATGCCTTTAACCATGTCATTTAAAGACTTTTCTTTTATTCCTGATGCCTCAATCAGCTTTAAATTCATCCCATGAGCCGGAATTATTCTTGCCTCAAGCCCTGAAGCTGTGCCAACAAAAAGTATTTCAGAATCAGGTTTTCGCTTTTTTATCTCATTAGCGATTGCAATGCCGGGATAGATATGTCCTCCAGTTCCTCCACCGGCTATAATTGCTCTCACAAGAATTTTCCACCTATCAAATTCTTTTTGTAGAAACAGGTTTTTAAACCTGTTAACAACAGACCTGAAGGTCTGTTTCTACAAATTCGCAGGCTAAAGCCTGCGGCTACAAAAATTAATACATCAACTTAGTCACCTCAGTCTAACTCTCTGATTTTCACGCATGGTCCGAGATACTCAGGAGAACTCCAACTGAAAACAGAGACAACACAACTGAAGAACCTCCATAGCTTATAAATGGCAGAGGCAGCCCTTTTGTTGGAAAAAGCCCCAGTGTAACACCAATATTTATTGCACTCTGCAGCCCTAGTAACAGCGTGATTCCAAGGGAAAGAAAAGTTCCAAAAAGGTCTCTGGAATTCATCGATATCCTGATTCCCCTCCATATTAATGTAAAAAACAAAAAGATTACTGCTGAAACTCCTATAAAACCAAGTTCTTCTCCAATAATTGAAAAAATAAAATCTGTATGTGGCCACGGGAGGTAGAAGAGTTTTCCCTTCCCTTCCCCTATTCCGGTTCCCCATATCCCGCCACTGCCGAATGCCAGAAAAGATTGGACTATCTGGTATCCTGTATCAAGCTGGTCACTCCATGGGTCAAGAAAAGCAAGAATCCTTCTCCTCCTGTAAGAAACATTTAAAATTGAAAAATATAAAAATGGCAGTGAAGCAAGAACAAGATAGATTAAATGGCGGAGCTTTGCACCTCCTGCAAAAAGGAGCAAAAAGGTCGTTGATGCCATTACAATCACTGTGCCAAGGTCCGGCTGGAGCATGATTAACATGCAAAAGATTCCAAGCATTATCAGAAGCGGTAGCGTGCCATTGAAAAAGTCGTGAATTTTTTCTTTCCTTTTTGAAATGGAATAGGCTGTATAGAGAACAAGGCTGAATTTGGCAAGCTCTGAAGGCTGAAAAACAAACCCGAATATGTTCAGCCATCTTCTTGCCCCGTTTTTTTCAAGGCCTAATCCAGGTATTAAAACTGCAATGAGCATTATGAATGAAAGAAAAAGGAAGGGAACTGCAAGATTCCTGAGACGGGTGTAATCAAAGTGCATGACAATTGCCATCAATACAAACCCCATGAACAGGAAAACCAGTTGTTTCTTTAGGAAGTAGTAGGAATCATTCTTCCCCTCAAGAGCAATAATTGCGCTCGCACTGTAAACCATTATTGCTCCTATTCCTGTCAGAACAAGAGTAATGAAAAGAAGCAGATGGTCATATGCATATTTTCTTGGCATATTACTTAAGCCCCATTACAGCCCTCCTGAAGGCAACTCCCCTTTCCTCATACGAGTTGAACATATCAAAGCTTGCACAGCCCGGGGAAAGAAGTATTATGTCTCCTGAAGATGCTGCTTCAAATGATTTTTTTACAGCGTCATTCATATCGCTTGCATTAATTGAGTGAGTAAATCCGTTTAAAGACTTTTTAATCTTCTCCTTGGCTTCACCAATCAAAACAAGTTTTTTTACTTTTGATTTTACCAAATCCCTGAGCATATCAAAGTCGCCTTTCTTATCCCTGCCTCCTGCAATCAATATAATTGGAGAGGAATAGCTCATAAGGGATTTAACCACAGCCCCAACATTTGTCCCCTTTGAGTCATTAATAAACCTGACCCCGTTTAGCTCCCTGACAAATTCTATCCTGTGAGAAGGAGGTTTGAATTCACTTAAAACCTTTTTAATTGTCTCCGGTTCAACATGACAAAGACTGCAGGCAGTTATTGCAGCAAGGGCATTCTCAAGATTATGAAGCCCTTCAAGTTTTACATCACACAAAGAACAGACAGCTTTTACACTATTTTGAAAGCCAAAAAATATTTCGCCGCCTTTTACAAAACATCCGTTGTTAATTACTTCTTTTGTACTGAAATAGAGCACTGAAGCTCCTGTTTGGGGTGAAAGTTTTCTCAGCATCAGGTCATCATAGTTTAATACCAAAAAGTCCTTTTTT
The DNA here is from genome assembly GCA_001790855.1 of Candidatus Schekmanbacteria bacterium RIFCSPLOWO2_02_FULL_38_14. Taxonomy (NCBI): domain Bacteria; phylum Candidatus Schekmaniibacteriota; species Candidatus Schekmanbacteria bacterium RIFCSPLOWO2_02_FULL_38_14. The sequence goes on from MGDH01000022.1 coordinate 143,638, forward strand.
TTCTGTTTCTCAAAAATTCTGTATTTTGTTCGGGAGTATTCTTCAATGCCTTTGTATCTGTCCATGTGGTCAGGAGTAATGTTTAAAATAAGGCTGATAAAAGGCTTGAAATTGACAACCTCTTCAAGCTGAAAGCTTGAAACTTCAACCACCAGATAATCATATTCCTGAGAGTTCAGAGCAAATTCTGAAAGAGGTGTCCCGATGTTTCCAAGTCCCAAGGACCTGTAACCAGCAGCAATTAAAAGTTCATTTATGAGCTTTGTTGTTGTGGTTTTACCGTTTGTACCTGTTATTGCAATTACAGGTACTTGTAAAAAATTATAGGCAAACTCTATCTCGCTCACTATTTTTATCCCCATATTTCTTGCCTTTAAAAGTATAGGTATTGTGCCTTGTATGCCTGGAGAAACCACTATTAAATCGATTCCCTTAAGAAGCGATTCAGGATGGGAACCAAGGAAAAATCTAACATCAGCGCCTTCAAGCATTTTAATATGCTCATTTAATTCTTCCTGAGATTTTATGTCAGAAACCATAACATCTGCGCCAAGGCTATTGGCAAGTCTTGCTGCTGCAACTCCTGTTCTTGCAAGACCAAGTATGAGGAGTTTTTTGCCTTTAACTTCCAATCCGTTAAACTTTTTTTCACCTGCTGATTTCATTTACTATCTCATCAAGCTTCATTCCTCTTGAGCCTTTTACAAGAATCCAGTCTCCCCGGGATAACAAGTCCTTCAATGGTGCAATAACTTCCTTAGAATTTTTAAAACTTTTTACTTTTCTCTTTTCCATCCCCTCTCTTACAGACGAAAGGGCTATAGTTTTTGCAAGCTCTCCAACTGTAAAAAGAAAGTCATAGTTGCCTTTTGCCACAATAACACCTATATCTCTGTGGCATTTCAGAGCAATCTTTCCAAGTTCAAGCATATCTCCAAGAAGGAGAATTTTTTTCCCCGCAGCAGATATCTTGGAAAAGCTATCAAGGGCTTTTGCCATAGATAAAGGATTTGCATTGTAAGAATCATTCAGAATATTTATCCCTTCAGGAGTTTTAATAACCTCAAGCCTCAGATGCACCCCTTTGTAGGACTCAAGACCCCTCTTTATCTCCCCTTGGGTAACACCAAAATGGTATGAGCATGCAGAGGCAGCAAGCGCATTATATACATTATGCTCACCAATAACAGGGAGACAGATTCTCTGTTTCTTCTTGCCAATGCATAGAGTGAATTTGATTTCCAATCCTCTTTCATCAATCCTATCTGCCCTGACATCATTCTCATAAGCCTTACCAAAAAATATTTTCCTTCCCCTGAAACGGCTAACTGCCTTTACTAAGTTTGGGTCATCTCCATTAATGATAGCCACTCCGCTGACAGGGAGTGAATAAATAAGCTCAGCTTTTTCTTTTGCAATATCCTTGATGCTTCTGAAATTCTCTGCGTGTGCAAGTCCAACATTTGTAATAACCCCAACCGTAGGCATTGCTATTTTGCAGAGTCCCTTAATCTCTCCTGCTCTGCTCATCCCTAGTTCAAAAACACCAATCTGATGTCTTTTATCAAGATGCAGAAGACTGAGAGGCAACCCTATATGATTATTAAAATTGCCCGGGTTTTTAATGGTTTTGAATTTACGGCTCAATATTTTATCAGTCATCTCTTTAACAGTGGTTTTTCCGTTGCTTCCGGTAATTCCAATAAGAGGCATTGAAGTCTTTTTCCTGTAAAATACTGCAATATTCTGAAGTGCTTTCAGGGTATCATTTACCTCAATAAAAACAGTTTTGGAAAATGACTTAATCAGTTTATCTAAAAAAAATTTTTCAGAATAAATAACTCCTTTAGCTCCGCGCTTCAGAGAATCAGAAATAAACGAGTGTCCGTCAAACTTCTCACCCTTTATCGCAATAAAAAGCTCGCCGCTTTTTATTGCCCTTGAATCTATTGAAATGCCTCTGAAAGATTCAGCCTTTTTCCCTGACCTGAGCAATCCCCTTGTCCCTTCAAGTATGTCAGAGAGATGGAACCTCTTCATTGCACCTTTATCTCTTCAAGTTTTTCCATAATCACTTCTCTGTCATCAAAATGGATTATCTTTTCACCAAGAATCTGATAGTTTTCATGCCCCTTCCCTGCAATAATAACGAGGTCATTTGGTTTCGCTGCTTCCAGAGCCTTAAAAATTGCCTTTTTTCTGTCAGGAACTATTCTGACTTTACCGTTGTTTTTTTCTCCATTTATCCCGGCTTTGATATCATCAATTATCTTAAGAGGGTCTTCACGCCTTGGATTGTCTGAGGTGATAAAAACTATATCACTCAGCTCAGAAGCAATTTTTCCCATTACAGGCCTTTTGCTTTTGTCTCTGTTCCCGCCACATCCAAAAACAGTTATGACATATCCCCCTGAAATCTTCTTTGCCTCTATTAAGCATCTGAGCAAAGCATCAGGAGTATGGGCATAATCAACTATGACATCAAAGCCGCCTTTCCATTCAACGCGCTGAAATCTTCCCGGAACAGATTTTAACGATTCTATCCCTTTTTTAATTTCATCCTTCCTGACGCCAAGATAATAGGCAGTTGCTGCAGAGGCTAAAATATTATATATGTTGAACTCACCTATTAAAGGAGAAAAGACTTCTATCTCATCATCAGGGAATAAAATTCTGCTTCTGATTCCGTTAAAATCACCTTTTAAATCAACGGCTCTTACATCCACCCCCGGCTTAAGCCCGTATGTTATTGCTCTGACAGAAACCGCGTCTTTAATTTCGCAAGCCATCAGGTCATCAGCATTGATTACTGCAAAGGGTTGCAGCTTATCATCCGGAACTGCATCCAGCATTTTGAAAAGCCTTTTCTTTGATTCAAGATAATTTTTCATATTCCCGTGAAAATCCAGATGTTCCTGTGAAAGATTTGTATAAACTGCTGCAGTAAAATTGCATCCAAGAACTCTATCAAGTTCCAAAGAATGTGAAGATACTTCCATAACCGCAAATTCACTTTTGGATTCTAACATCTCTTTTAAAATTCTCTGAAGGTCAAGGGATTCCGGAGTTGTTTTTGAAGATGCCACAATCCTGTCTCCAATATGATAACTTATAGTTCCAATCAGTCCTGTCCTTTTTCCGTCTTGACTGAGAATTGATTCAATGAGATATGAAGTGGTTGTCTTGCCGTTTGTCCCTGTTATGCCTATGAGCCCAAGGCTTTTGCTTGGAAATCCATAGAATTTATTTGCAACAAGCGCGAGAGCTTTTCTTGAATCCGGAACTGCTACTGCAGTGACTGACCCATTCTGTATTACTGTATTGATGTCAGAAAAGCCTCTATTTACAACAACTGCCTTTGCCCCGCTCTTTACTGCATCGCCTATAAAAAGATGCCCGTCATCAACCATCCCTTTGACAGCAACAAAAACTGAACCCTCTTTAACCTTTCTTGAGTCATATTCAACACCTGAAATATCAACATATTCATTCCCATAAATACTTTTTTCAGAAAGAATTTCTATAAGTTCCTTTAATAGCATTTTGTTTGTTACAGATTTCTGTTTCTAACTGGTAAATTTTTACCGTTGGATTTTTTTGTTTTTTCCAATTTAGAAAAAACCAAACCATCCGGAAGCCTGTTCTCTGCCTCAACAATCATTGGAATAGCTGGGGTTTCTTCTCCTTGTTTTATGTTTAAATATCTCATAATCCTATCCGCCATTCTTGAAAAAGCAGGAGCTGCAATTATACCGCCGTAGTGTGCAGTTGAAGGTTCATCTATTGTCACAAGTATTGTCACCGCAGGTTTGTCAGCAGGAAGATATCCCACAAAGGATGAAACATATTTATTGCTCAGATATCCTCCGCCTCCCCTTTTTGCTTTTTGTGCGGTTCCGGTTTTGCCTGCAACCTGAAACCCCTTGACTTTGGCGAGATTGCCTGTGCCTTCTTCACTCACAACCCCTTTTAAAATGCTGCTTAAAATCTTTGCTGTTTTTTCTGAAACTACTCTTCTTTTTATCTCAGGATTGAATTCCTTTATTATATTTTTTTCACTGTCTTCTATTCTTAAAGCTATCCTCGGCTTATAAAGAATTCCCCCGTTTGCAATTACAGAGTATATTAATGCAAGCTGAAGCGGAGTCACCGAAACCTCCTGTCCTATGGGAATTGCGCCAATGGATGTTCCTGACCATTTTTCAGGACTTCTCATAATCCCTGGTGATTCTCCGTAAAGCCCGATTCCGGTTCGCTGGCCAACACCAAAAAGAGAGATGTATTTATAAAGCTGTGAAGGACCTAACATCATTCCAAGCTTTATTGTCCCAACATTGCTTGATTTCTGAATGACCTGTTCAAAGGTAAGCTTTCCGTATTTGTGAACATCTCTTATCCTTTTATTTGCCACCTGGATAAATCCGTTTGAGCAGTCAAGGACTGTATCAGGTTTTGCAACTGACTCCTCAAGGGCAGCGCAGGCTGTTATCACCTTAAATGTTGAGCCGGGTTCGTAAGGGTCGCTTATTACCTTGTTTCTCCTGTCTGAAGGAGAATACTGGTTAATTTGGTTCGCATTGAATTTTGGCATTGATGCCATTGCAAGAATATCACCATTCATTGGGTTCATCACAACAGCGCACCCTCCTGAAGCTTTGACTTTCTCAACCCTCTTTTCAAGCTCTGACTGCACGATATACTGGATGTTCTCATCAATTGTCAGAACTATGTTCTTTCCTTCAGACCTTGGCTTTTCAAAAACATAAACAGACCTTCCCTTGGCATCCTTTTCTGTGACAACCCTAATTCCTGACTCACCCTTGATGAATTTTTCAAAAAGTCTTTCAATCCCTTCAAGGCCATCATTGTCAATGCCTGTGAATCCTATAAATTGGCTTGCGAGTTCTTCCTTAGGATAAAATCTCTGGCTCTCCTTGACAAAATCTACACCTTTAGGTTTTACCCTCTCTAATCTCTTGAACTCATCATCTGTTATTTTTCTTTTAATCCATGCAAAAGTTTTTTTATCATTACGCATTGAATTCAACCTGCTCTCAAGAGACTTCCTGTTTACACCAAGCAACTGTGAAATGACCTCAGCAACCTTTTGCGGGTTTTTTATTTTTAATGGATTTGCGTAAACTGAATTTACATCTATGCTTACGGCCAAGCTTCTGTAATTGCGGTCAAATACTATTCCTCTCACAGGATTGATTACTATTTTTTGAGTTGTCTGTTTATCTGCCCGCTCTTTTAATATCTTGTGCTCTATTATCTGGAGGTAAAAATCCCTTAGAAAAGCGCATAGGTATAAAACTGAGAGAAAAGAAAAAACAATAAATATTCTTTTTTTTATGTTTTCAGTATTACCGTTAGTCATTGTTCACTCTGTTAGTATTATTACCATTCTATTTATCTTCTATGAGCCTCTCCCCTAAGGAGACATCAAAAAAAAGCTTCATGGGGTCAGGAGATGAAGAAACTATCACCTTTACCTGTTCAGACTCCGGTGATTTCAGGTTTAAGATTGAGACAGCTTCTTTCTCTATTCTGCTGAGCGATGAAAGAGTTGATATCTCAAACTTAAGCTTTTTATTATTGAAATTTAGCTCCTTCAGATTACGCCTCAGCTGATGAATTTCATAAGTGAGTTTCATGATATATATCTCCTCCCATACCATGAAAAATATGCCGCTGAAAAAAACCAGAACAGTAAGCAGGTATATAAAAAACCTCCTGAGTTTCTTAATGCCTTCCTGCCTGAGAACAATATTTCCGCCAAGAAAAACACTGGTGTTTGAAAGTGTCTTAGCCACTGGAATTCTCCCTCACTCTTTCTATCCCTTTCAGTACCAAGTTATTAGCAGGCATTTGCCTTATATCCTTTCTCCTGCCCTGAGCTTTGCGCTTCTTGCCCTTGGATTTTGCGCAATCTCTGATTCAGAAGCACGGACAGGTTTTTTGTTAATAATCTTCAAAACGGGTCTTACATTGCATCTGCACTCAGGAAATCTTGGAGGGCAGATACAGCCCTTTGCCTTTTTATTGAAAACTTCTTTCACAATCCTGTCCTCTAATGAATGGTAGGAGATGACGCAAATCCTTCCTCCGGAACTTAATTTTGAGATTGCAGATGTTAATGCAGGAGTCAGGATTTCCAGTTCTTCATTAACCTTTATTCTTAAGGCTTGGAAAGTTTTTGTAGCAGGGTGGATTTTACCGGGCCAGTTGGATTTAGGAATGATATTTGAAATGATTTCTGCTAACTCGGTAGTAGTTAATATATTTTTTTCAGATCTTACCTTAACTATAACCCTCGCAATCCTGCCTGCCCACTTTTCCTCTCCAAAACTTCTTATTACATTTTCAAGCTCCTTCTGAGGTAAACTGTTTATTAAATCAAAAGCTGTTGTCTTTTTTCTTATGTCCATTCTCATATCAAGAGGTCCTGCCTTTCTGAAGCTGAACCCTCTTGACTGTTCATCTATCTGATAGCCTGAAACGCCAAGGTCAAAAAGAATGCCATCAATCTCTCTGATATTTTCTCTTTCAAGTATTCCTTCAATATCCCTGAAATTTCCTTTTAATACCCTGAATCCTGCGCCAAACTCTTTTAATCTTTCCGAAGCAACCCTGATTGCCTCTTCATCCTGGTCAATACCAATCACAACGCTTGCAGGGTCTGTTACCTTTAAAATCTCCTCGCTATGCCCGCCTCCCCCGAGAGTACAATCAACATAAATCCCTTTTCTGTCACATCTTAAAGATTCTAAAACTTCCTCTGCAAGAACAGGAGTATGAAATGAGTTCATAAACCATGGCTCAATTTATAGCCCTATCCTCTCAAGCTTCTCTTTTATATTCTTAAAAACGTCGGGCATATCTTTGTTATATTCCTCCCATACCTTCTTGTCCCATATTTCAAATGTGTCAGAGTTGCCGGTAATAAACACATCCTTTTCAAGATGGGCATGTTCTCTCAGCATTGGAGGAATAAGAATTCTTCCTGTCTTGTCAAGGGCGCATTTTTCAGCAAAGGAAAGCAGGTATCTTCTTGCTTTCTTCTGGTCTTCATCAAGGTTTGAAAGCTGCTTGAGTTTTTCCACCAGAACATTCCACTCTGCTAAAGGATATGCAACAAGACACTTGTCAGGATCGCGGGTCAGCACCACCTCTTCAGAATATTTTTCTCTTAATACTTCTCTGAATTTAGAAGGAATGCTGACTCTCCCCTTTGCATCAATCGTATGATTAAATGTTCCCTGAAACATAAGGAAATATCAATCCCCACTTTATCCCACTTTATGGGTACAATTTACCCCCGAGTATACCTTTTGTCAAGAGAAAAACAGAATATTTTCCATATCTATTTTTTATTTTATTATTAAAACGTTATGACAAGTTAAACAGGCAGGCTATATTGTGCTAAAAAAACAATCTTACACTTTATATAGCGTGTGTATTTTTTTGCGAAGACAGGAAATTTAAAAGGGATGTAGAAAAAACAGAGGAAAAGTGAACCGTTGTCAACTGGTCCCTGCCTGCCGGCAAGCAGGTAAAGACCAGTTTCTATATCTATCTAAAAACAGTGATTTGAGAAACCCTATGTTTAAAACAAAGAAAAACATATAATTTTTGCAATTAGTATTTTGTTTTTTTTAAATCTATGAAGAAAAAATTTTTATTTTTCTAAGGACAGAAGAAAAACTGTTTTGACAAAAAAGATATGCTGATATATAAAATATCAAGAAAGTTTTTTTAATGTATTGACAAAAAGCAAGGAGACATTAAGCTATGAGAATCGGAGTACTAACAGGAGGAGGAGACTGTCCGGGGCTTAATGCAGCAATAAGGGCAATTGTCAGAAGGTCAAGCTCATACGGATATGAAGTTCTGGGGATAAAAAAAGGATGGCACGGTCTTATTTACGGAGAGACTGAACCCCTCACAAATTTTTCAGTATCAGGAATACTTCATGTTGGAGGAACAATCATCGGAACATCAAGGACAAACCCGTTTAAGAAAGAAGAACATCTGCAGAGATTAATGGAGAATTATAGAAAATTTGGAATCGATGCCTTAATTGCTATTGGAGGAGAAGATACCCTTGGGGTTGCCAATCGGCTTTCTCAGATAGGACTAAAAGTGCTTGGAGTTCCAAAAACAATCGACAATGATGTTGACGGAACAGATTTTACTTTTGGCTTTGATACAGCAGTAAGCATTGTTACAGAAGCAATTGACCGGCTCCATTCAACCGCAGAAGCCCATGACCGCATAATGGTAGTTGAGGTCATGGGCAGGCATGCCGGCTGGATTGCTACCTTTGGAGGGATTGCAGGAGGAGCAGATATAATTCTCATCCCCGAGGTCCCATTTGATATTGATGAGGTTTGCAATATGCTGAGGAAACGCCACAGCAGGGGAAAAAACTTCAGCATTGTGGTTGTTGCAGAAGGCTCAAAACCAAAGGAACTCGATAGACCGGTTACAACAAGCGATCAGAGGGATGATTTCGGACATATTAAGCTCGGCGGCATAGGAAGTTTTCTTGCTTCAGAGATTGAAAAAAGGACCGGTTATGACACAAGGGTAACTGTTCTTGGCCATATTCAGAGGGGAGGCACGCCAACAGCTTATGACAGAGTCCTTGCAACTAGGTTTGGAGTTGCCGCAGTGGATTTGGTTAAAGACGGAATTTTCGGAAAAATGATGGCATTTCACTGCAACAAAATTGTGACAGTTGACCTTGCAGAGGCAGTTGGTAAACTTAAAACCCTTGATATGGAAATCTACGAAATCGCAAAAGTTTTCTTTGGCTAAAAAGGTAAAAGTTCAGAGTTTGACGTTGGATGAAGTGAATAGTTAACTAAGTTAGAACTTGAAATATTAAAAGCTAATAGCTATAAGCTATAAGTAACACAAAGTGTTCTGGGGGCGAATTGGATTCGACGGGGATAAGTGAGGTTTGACGGAGCATGCCGAGGTCCCAGTGGCTCGTAAAACAGCTGGAAATAAAAATAAACGCAGACAATTACGCTCTGCCCTTAGCTGCCTAAGAACAGCTAATCCTGGTTAGGTTCTCGCCTGTGGGATTTAATCGGGACCATTTAGCAGGCTGGTCTTTTTCTCATCGCTTGATGGGAAAAAGACAAGAAAAATTCAAGCTGGTTCTCTGAAAATCCTGCCTCCGGGAGATTCAGGGGATGAGATTAAAACAGAGGATAAGCATGTAGCGCCTTAAGCATCATATCTTCGGACAGGGGTTCGATTCCCCTCGCCTCCACTAAGATTTTATTATATAAAAATAATTCTATTTCACATTCTGTCATATTTTTCCACAACCCGTCCAGTGATATCAACAGAAGGAGAAAGATAAATAAGAGTTTCTTTTTCCAAAATTATTGTATAATTTTCGCTCTTTGCTACATCCTCAACTATATTTATTATCTCGCTCAGTATTCTCTGGTTTACCTGCGAATTCTTTTCCCCCATCTCTTCTTCAAACTCCTCTCTGTCTCTCTGGTATTTTTTCAGTTTCTGATTAAAATCCTCTTCTTTTTTCTCCTTTGTCTCATTGCTCCATATTGATACCTTATCAAGAATTTCTTTTTTAAGCATTTCCAATTCTTTGTCCGCAGATTCAATCTTTTTTCTTTTTTCCTCAAATTCCTCTTTAAGTTCCTTCAAAGACTGCTTTCCCTTTTTTGATTCAAGCATAATTTTCTGTATATCAACAACTCCGATTTTAAAATTTTCTCCATAAGAACTTGAGGCATATAAAGAAAACAGCATCAGACTAATTACAGAAAAAAATATTTTCATATAAAAATGCTTTTATTTTAGGTTAGTTGCGAGTTTGTCTGGATATAGGAGAATTTCTGATAAGCTTTAATCAGTATAATATATTCTTTTGCGACTCTACTAACTGAGACCTCTTCCTTACGTCAGAGACAATACTATTCAAATCGATGCTTAACTGATTGCACTCGACAATCGCAGCTATCTGAGCTGCAAGGCTTGCCAACATTGCAACTTCTTCCTGCTTAATCGGATTGGAAGAAAAGTATTTGTCAGCAACAATATATCCCAGCGCCCCATTTTTTCCTATTATAGGAACTGAGACAAACTGCTCAGCAGCTATATCCTTCAATATCTCATTGCATATTATCCCATTCATTTCATCTTTTGACCTGATAAACAGTATCTCAGGTTTTCCCTGAGAAAGCTGGTAGGAGACAATAGAGCCTTTTTCTCCAAGCGTTTTTTTCATAACTATTTTCTGATATCTTGTCATTAAGGCTTCTATTTTGTTCAAATCCTGAGCCCAGCTGAAAACTTTTATTATCTTCTTTCTTTCCGGATCCAAGAAGTGAAGTGACGACCTCTCAAAACCTATCATATTAATTAGCTTGCTTGCTGTTTCCCATATATCCTCAGGTTTTTTTGCAACATTCAGCTTTGAAGTCAGGTCAAAATACTTGACTTCCAGGGGAATATTCTCATCACCATTGCCAACAATGCGGTATTTGAGCAGTTTAAGATACTCTTTATACCCCAGTTTGCTGAAAGCCAAATATGACACTACTGAGAATACCAAAACAACCAGCCCAAACTGTTTTCCGCTGTCAAATGTCAGATAAAGCGCTAAAAAGGAAAAAAGTACCGAAAAAGAGTAAAGTATTATGACAACCCTTCTGTGAGAAAAACCCATTTCAAGCAGTTTGTGATGTATATGTTCTTTATCTCCCTGAAATATGCTTGTATTTTTTAACACTCTTCTTATTATGGATAATCCTGTATCAATTGCAGGAAGACCCATTAAAATTATTGGAATCATTATAGAACTTATCGTGGCAGTCTTCATTGCTCCAACCAGAGAAATACCTCCGAGCATATATCCCAGAAATAAAGACCCCGTATCTCCGAGAAATATCTTTGCAGGATTAAAATTGAAACGCAAAAATCCAAGTGTTGCCCCTGCAAGGGCAACACACATAAATGAAAGTATCTGGCTATTATAAGAAATTATACCTAGTGAAAGAAAAGAAATAGAAGAAATACCGGTTGCGAGTCCATCAAGCCCGTCAATAAGATTCATTGCATTAGTAAAAGAAAGCATCCAGAGGAGTGTCATAAAAAAAGAAATTATATCTGTCGTTGTACCTGACTCAAGATGGCTTAACAGGAAGTCAAATCTTATTCCACAAACCCATATAATCGATGCAGCTAATGCCTGAACCATAAACTTTCCCCATGGGCTTACACCTTTTATGTCATCAAAAACACCAAGAACCAGTATAATCAATCCCGAAAAGAAAAGGATTAAAGGTTGTTTTGAAAGACCATGCATTTCAATAGACTCAAGCTTGAAGATAAAAAATAAAGAAACTATAGAGGCAATCATTGAAAGGACTATTGCAATACCCCCCAGTAAAGGCATAGGACTTTCATGTACAGTTATGTGGTTCGGCTTTTTGACTATATTGAATCTTAAGGAAACCAGTTTGATAAAAGGAGTCGCTATAAGGCAAAAGATGATTGAAGAAGCAAAGATATATATATTGAATAATAGCATTCTTTAAAATCTCCCAAAATTATAATTATAAACAAGAAAATAAAATTTATGAGCTGATGTTATAATGCTTGGTATAATTATAAATTCTTCCAGAATTGACTTAATTATATTCAACAAAAGCTTTTTGTCAAACAAATTTATTTTATTTTTATATTATCAAATGATTTGGTATTTGAAATTTGATATTTAATATTCTTGTTATCTTTTCATAAGGGATTCCTCTATGAGACCTGTTTACATGATTTCAGGCGGTGTAAGTAAGTTTACAATGGACAACCTGCTACTTTGGCAGTGAGGAATTTTTAAAAGAAACACCCCTTCCCTCTGTTTACTTTGTTCCCGTCTTTGATAAGAAAAAAGTTGAAATATTAAATATAGTGTTATAATGTAATCAATTCAGAATTAGTTTTTTTATTAACATCTTTTATATGAACTGCAACATATTGAGTTTATTACAATAAAATCATTTAAAATGAATTGTTCTACACCAATAATTCTAAACAGAAACCCATCAAAGACAGGATAATGGAAACTGCTCAAACTACAAAAATTCTGATAGTTGAAGATGAAGAATTGCAGAAAAACGTGCTTGTAAGTCTGCTTCAAAGCGACGGACACGAAGTCGTTACCGCAACAAATGGCATTGATGCAATAAAAATAATAGAGAAAGACAACTTTGAAATAATCATAACCGACATTATAATGCCCGGTGCTGACGGGATTGAGGTTTTGAGAACATCAAAAAGAATTGACCCTGATTGTGATGTAATTATAATTACAGCCTATGCCACTGTAGAAGGGGCTATCGAGTGCATGAAGCTTGGAGCTTATGACTACATAACAAAACCATTTAATCTTGACCACATAAAAATTGTCATAGCAAAAACCATCGAAAAAAGAAAGCTGATGAAAAGTGCCGCAGAAGGGGAATATTATAAACAGCTTTCAAGAATTGATGGTCTTACACATCTTTATAATCATCGTTTCTTTCATCAGTTGCTGGAATCAGAAATCGCCAGAGCCAGAAGATATGAGCATCCTCTGTCTCTTCTTATGGTAGATATTGATAACTTCAAGATTCTAAATGACACAAAAGGGCATCAAAGCGGAGATACGATTTTACAGGAAGTTTCTGTAACGCTCAAGCAGGTAAGCAGAAATTGTGACCTCATTGCAAGGTATGGAGGAGATGAGTTTGCCATAATAATCCCTGAAACAGACAAGATGAATGCAGCAACAATCGGTTATAGAATAAAAGAACTGATAGAAACAAAAAAGTTTTTCACCCGCGAAATAGCAAAACAGAGCAAAATAACAATAAGCGGAGGAATTGCTGCTTTCCCTTTTGATGCAAAAAACAGAACAGATTTGATAGAAAGGGCAGACAAAGCTCTCTACAAAGCCAAAACTCTTGGAAGAAACCAGATCTGCATCTATTCTGAGCAATCAGAAGCAAGCTGAGAATGGAAACGTTTCAGATTCACCAGCCGTAGTTTTTTGCCTGAGAATAAAATCCCCAGATGAATTCTTGAATTGCAAAGTTGAAATAAATTTTGTATAGAAAGAAAGCATGAAGAAAAAAAATATTAATTTATTTTTCTATTTGATAATTCTTATGCCTTCCCTTATTTTCCTTCAGTGTGTAACTAATCCTGTTACAAAAGAAAAAGACTTTATCCTCATCTCCGAAGCACAGGAAATCTCTATGGGGGTAAGTGCTGACAAAGAGGTGCTTGACACCTACGGGCTATACAGCGACCAGAAGCTGCAAAATTATATTGATGAAATAGGACAAAAAGTTGCGGGTGTGAGCGACAGGAAAAATATCAAATTTTTTTTCACTGTAGTTGACAGCACTGAGATAAATGCCTTTGCCCTTCCCGGAGGATATATTTACATAACAAGAGGAATTCTTGCCCTTCTTAACAGCGAAGCGGAACTTGCAGGGGTCCTGGGACATGAAATAGGCCATGTCTGCGCCCGCCACAGCGCAAAACAAATTTCTCAGGCGATAGGATACCAGGTTCTTATGACAGGCGCTTCAATTGCTCTTCCACAGTTGAGCCAGTGGGGACAGATAAGCGATATCATCTTTGGGACAATTGAGAATGGTTTTGGAAGGCAGTATGAATTGCAGTCTGATGAACTTGGGCAGAATTATGAATTCAGAGCCGGTTATGACCCATTGCAGGCTGCGTCCTTTCTTACCACACTGAAGAAGACTGAAAAAGGAACAGGAGTATTTCATGGTCTTTTTGCAACCCATCCTGAAACAGAAAACAGGATAAAACAGGCAATCATTCACGGCAATAAACTTAAATCCACTACAACAGCACAGTTACAAATCCTCGATGACAAATACATCAGCATGCTTCAGGGACTTGTATACGGAAGAGGAGAAAAAGAAGGAATAGTCTCCGGAAACAGCTACAAAAACCGTGCATATCGCTTCGCTATCTCGCTTCCTGCAGGATGGGACAATACAATAAAAAACGGAAAACTGTTCTCAAAAGATCCTGAAAATATTCTCAACATTGAACTTGAGCAGATTAACAGAAGAGAAGGTCTTACATCTGTTCAGTTAGCGGAAAAATGGGAAGGGAAAACACATCTGAAGAGATTCCAGAATGAACCCTATTCTAAAAACGGCTTGGACGGTTACATCTGCTATTACGATGCTAAATCAGAAAAAACGCCTCTGAGACTGAAAGTTCTCTTCTTTGTTAAAAACGGCTCCGGGTTTGCACTTATATGCTATTCACCTGCAAAGGATTTCCGGTTTGCATTAGATGATTTTAACAAGACTATTTACAGCCTGAGAAATCTGTCAGATAATGAAACTGAAGGGCTTAAGGCAAAACACCTTAATATATATACTGTTAAAGAAGGGGACAATTTCAACAAAATAGCGGAGAAAGAATTAGGTGACGGAAAAAAAGCTGAAGAGCTTGCAACCCTAAATGGACTTGAGGTTAATTCGCAGCTAAGGGTCGGAAAAAAGCTTAAGCTGCCGTCATATTAGGGTTCAAGGGTTCAAGTGGAATAAGATTAGAAATTAAAAATCAAATATCAAAATTTTCAATTAAACTTTTAACTTTAGATTTGTTATTTTGATTTTTACCAGACCTCTTTAATCCTATAGAATTTAGGAGAGAAGCTAAATTGGCAAATAATAATATTTTCATCCATATCCCGTACAAAAAAATTGCAGGATACAAAACGCTAATTTTTGAGAAAAAAATAAATCTTGAAATATATTTCTCAGGTGACACACTTGATGAAGTATCTCTTAATGATATAAAGGAATTAAGCAAACAACTCTCAGTTAACGGTATCAGGACCACATTTCATTCCCCTTTTCACGATTTAAGCCCCGGAGGCTTTGATAAAAAAGTCAGGGAGGCTACTGTTTCAAGGCTGCGCCATGTTCTTGAAATTGCAGAAATCATTCATCCGGAAAATATTGTAGTCCATCCCGGATTTGACAGTTTAAGGTTTCAGGGATTTGAAAATGTTTGGTTTGAAAACAGTCTCATAACATGGAAAACGCTTCTAAAAGAGCTTCCGCACGATGATATTTTTTTTACCATAGAAAATGTTTTCGAAGAAAAACCTGACAGACTCGTTGAACTTGTTTCTGAAATAAATTCTAAAAATTTTAAAATCTGCTTTGATATTGGCCATTTTAATGTTTTTGGGAAAATTCCATTAGAGCAGTGGATTAACAGCGTAAAATCTCATCTAAAGGAAATACATATCCACGACAACAACGGAACTAATGATGACCACATAGCCCTTGGAGAAGGAGGCATAGATTTTAAAAAACTTTTTTCTCTTACAAATCATTTGCTTAATAGTTTAATTATTACAGTTGAAGCCCACTCAAGAGAGAATGCCCTTAAAAGCCTTGCCTGGATTGAAAAGAATTCTCCGGGCGCACTTTAAAACAAATTCTGTGTAATCAATCTTCTAATATTCCCTTGACAAAGAAGTCTATTTTTGTTTAAGAGGCTTTGCAATTTCACAGGGAGTATGTGATGTTTGAGATAGTTGAAAAGAAAGTCCTTTCACCGGTTGTAAATCTTTTCAGGATAAAGGCTCCGTCCATAGCTAAAAAGAGGAAAGCCGGGCAGTTTGTAATTTTTCAGATTGATGAAACAGGAGAAAGAGTCCCGCTGACAATAGCTGATTCCTCGCCAGAAGAAGGAACTGTCACTATTATCTGCCAGGCACTTGGTAAAAGCACAATAAAGCTTAATTCCCTGAACAAGGGAAACATCATTTTAAATCTTGCAGGACCACTTGGCATACCATCCCACATTGAAAATTTTGGAACATCAGTCTGCATTGGAGGTGGTGTTGGGATAGCAGTAGCATATCCCCTTGCAAAAGCCTTAAAGGAAAAAGGGAATAATGTGATTTCCATTATGGGATTTAGAAGCAGGGAGCTCCTTTTCATGGAAGAGGAACTTAAAGCTACAAGCAATGAACTCCATGTTACAACTGATGATGGAACCTATGCAAGGAAGGGACTTGTCACTGATGTGCTCAAGGAAATTCTTGAAAAGGACAGGAAAGTTGACTTTGTCCTTGCAGTAGGCCCTGTTCCAATGATGAAAGCTGTATGCAATATAACAAAAAGCTATAAGATAAAGACTATGGTAAGCCTTAATCCTGTAATGGTTGACGGAACAGGGATGTGTGGCGCATGCAGGGTAACTATTAACGGCAAAACCAAATTTGTCTGCGTTGACGGACCTGAATTTGACGGTCATCATATAGACTTTGATGAGTTGATGAAAAGGCAGAGTTTCTATAAGGAATACGAGAAGCTCTCCTATGAAAAATTCCAGCATGAAGGATGTTGCAGCGAGGCGATAAAAAAATGAGTGAGAAGATTGACCCTAAAAAGAGGATGAAAATCCCAAGGCAGAAAATGCCGGAACAGGAGCCTGAAAAAAGAAAGAAAAACTTTGAACAGGTAAACTTCGGCTTGCCTCCTGAGATTGCAAGAATAGAAGCCCAGAGATGCATTCAGTGCAAAAAACCCTTCTGTGTTGGTGGCTGCCCTGTCGGAATAGATATCCCGGGATTCATCAGGCTGATTGCAGAGGGAGATTTCATAGGTGCGGCAAGAAAGCTTAAGGAAAAAAATACCCTTCCGGCAGTATGCGGAAGGGTATGCCCGCAGGAAGAACAGTGTGAAGTACCATGTATTATCGGGAAAAAGGGAGCCCCTGTTGCAATAGGTAATCTTGAGCGCTTCGCTGCTGATTTTGAACAGGAATACGGAGAGATAAAAATCCCCGACCTTCCAAAATCTACAGGCAAAAAGGTTGCAATAGTTGGTTCAGGACCTGCAGGTCTTACAGCAGCAGGAGAACTTGTAAAGTCCGGACACAGAGTCACAATTTTTGAAGCCCTCCACAAGCCAGGAGGAGTTCTCATCTATGGAATACCTGAGTTCAGGCTCCCCAAAAAAATTCTTGAAAAGGAAATCAACTATATAAAAAGCCTCGGGGTAGAAATTGTAACAAACTATGTAGTTGGGAAAACTGAAACTCTTGATGAGCTTCTTTCTAATGGTTTTCATGCTGCGTTTCTCGGAACAGGAGCAGGACTTCCGTACTTTATGAACATTCCGGGGGAAAATTTAAACGGAGTCTATTCTGCCAATGAATACCTCACGCGTGTCAACCTCATGAAGGCATATCTTTTCCCTGATTATGACACACCGGTTTTTAGCGGGAAAAGAGTGGCTGTGGTCGGGGGGGGGAATACGGCAATGGACGCTGTGAGAACTTCAAAACGCCTTGGAGCCAAACATTCATACATTATATACCGCCGTTCAAGAAATGAGATGCCTGCAAGGGTTGAAGAAATAAAACACGCTGAGGAAGAAGGAATTGAATTTGTCCTCCTCACAAATCCAACAAAAATCATTGGAGATGAAAAGGGATGGGTTAATGGCATTGAATGTCTAAAAATGGAGCTTGGCGAGCCTGATGCTTCAGGAAGAAGGAAACCTGTTCCAATAAAGAATTCCGAATATGTCATTGATGTAGATACAGTGGTAATAGCCATTGGCAACGGTGCAAACCCGCTAATACCAATGACAACAGGCGGACTTAAAACAAACAAATACGGCTATATAGTTGCAGACCCTAAAAACTGCGCAACCAGCAAAAAGGGAGTTTTTGCAGGGGGAGATATTGTAAGAGGCGGCGCCACAGTAATCCTTGCAATGGGTGATGGTAAAACTGCAGCGTCTGCAATTAATGAATATCTGAAATAGCTTTGCAAGCTATTAAATTCTAAATTCGAAATCCCAAACAAATTCAAATGACCAAAATCCAAAATTCAAAACAGTTTTGAACATTAGAATTTTGAGTTTTGAATTTCACTCGAACCCTTGAACCCTGGAACCCTTCTACAAGCCTAATGCCTGAAATGCCTTATTCCTGTAAAGACCATAGCAATATTATATTCGTTGCAGGCATTTATAACCTCGTCATCTTTAACAGAACCCCCCGGCTGGATTACTGCTGTAATCCCTGCCTTTGCAGCCTCGTCAATCCCGTCTCTGAAAGGAAAGAAAGCATCTGAGGCAAGAACAGTTCCTTTTGTTGGAAGGTTTGCTTTCATAACAGCAATTTTTGAAGAATCAACCCTGCTCATCTGTCCAGCACCAATCCCTACTGTCTGACCTTTTCTTGCATAGACTATTGCATTTGACTTGACGTACTTGGCAACTTTCCATGCAAATTGCAGGACTTCCATTTCATCCTGTGTTGGTTTTCTCCTTGTTGGATATTTGAGGCTCATTAAGTCAATATTCTTAACATCCCTATCCTGTATCAGAACTCCACCACCTACCTTTTTAATGTCAAAACCGTTCTGAATATTATCCAGTGTTTTTACATCCATTGGAACCTGAATCAACCTTAAATTTTTCTTTGACTCAAGAATCCGAAGGGCACTATAAGAATATGACGGAGCAACTATTGCCTCCGTAAAAAGCTTTGAAACCTCCTTTGCAGTCTCTTCGTCAACCTCTCTGTTAAAGCCGACTATTCCTCCGAAGGCTGAAACCGGGTCTGTTTCTTTTGCTTTAATATAGGCATCAAGAAGAGAGGTATCAGCTATGGCAACACCGCATGGGTTTGTATGTTTTATGATTACTGCTGCACACTGGTCAAATTCAGTGGCAAGGTTTAATGCAGCATCAAGGTCAATTATATTATTAAATGAAAGTTCCTTTCCCTGCAATTGCTTCCCGCTGGAAATTACAGGAAAGAGCGGAGGCTTTGCTTCCCTGTAGAAAGCAGCATTCTGATGAGGGTTTTCCCCGTATCTTAAATCCTGAACCTTAACTAAGCTTAGTGTCAGTCTTTCAGGGTATTTTTCAGGCATTGCATTGTCAACCCTGATAGAATTAAGGTATGTTGCTATTGATGAATCATATGAGGATATCAGGGCAAAGGCCTTTCTTGCAAGGTGAAATCTTGTTGACTTGTTTAGCTCTCCGTTCCTCTCTTCTAATTCTCTTAAAACCGGATCATAATCTGCAGGGTCCACAACAACTCCGACACTTTCAAAATTCTTGCACGCAGACCTCACCATAGCAGGACCGCCAATATCTATATTCTCAATTGCCTCTTCTATGGTAAAATTCTTTCTTTCTATCACCTGCTCAAACGGATAAAGATTCACAACCACTAAATCTATCAAAGAAATCTTATGTTTTTCAACCTGCTCCTGATGAGTCTTTTCCTTTCTTCTTGCAAGTATTCCGCCGTGGACAAAGGGATGCAAAGTCTTTACCCTTCCATCAAGCATTTCAGGAAAACCTGTTAGTTCTGCAACTTCAATCGCAGGAATATTATTATCGCGCAAAAGTTTTGCTGTTCCTCCTGTTGAAACAATTTCAACATTGAAAGACTTGAGTCCTTTTGCAAACTCAACAATTCCTGTTTTATCAGAAACACTTATCAATGCCCGTTTTATCTTTACCATATCATTCTCCTGCTGAAATAATTTATCCCCTCCCTTTTGCTGATGGTTTTATAATTGAAGCAAAATTTTTCGTCAAACAAAAAAAGTCGTTAAATTTAACGCCCCTATTCTAAACTTCTTTACTCAGGCTAACACCTGAGACTAAAATTTCAGATTTCTAATCACCTTAATTTTTTTCTCAATAAAAAGTATAATAGCAGATACACTGCAACCTAAAAACATCCCCGCAACCACATCAGAGGGATAATGGGTTCCTACATAAATTCTTGAAAATCCGATTAGCACAGCAATTACAAGAACAGGAATTCTGACTCTTGGAATTTTAACAGCCAGAACAGTTGCAAATGCAAAGGCAACAGTAGTATGGCCTGAGGGAAAAGAAAAAGTGTAATGCTCCATTTCAAGGACATGGGTATTTTCAAGGATTGCAAATGGTCTTTGCCTGCCAAAAAATACTTTAAGGAACCTGCATACCCATCTTGATGAGAAGATTGAAACCTGTGTCAAAACAAACGGATAAATTCCTTTGCGTCTGAGATGTATGCAAAACAAAGCTGTCAGCATTACAAGATAGGGCCACAACCCGAAGTCTGTAATTAAAGGCATTAAAATATCAAAAAAACCATTACTTATTCTCTGGTTTATAAAATAAAAAATCGCTATATCTATACTTTTAAGCAATTCCATAAGCACCCCAAGAGACAAAGCTTCGCTTTGAAGCTACTCACTCTTCACTAACAACTATTCATTAATCCACAAGCTATCATAAAACAAGAAAGGGCTCCGCAGAATGATATTATCCGTGGAGCCCTTTCGAAAATAAAAACTTAGCAAGAAGCCTTGCACTTACAAGTGATACCTGCTTTTTTTGTTACCTTTCTAATCTTCATGGAATCACCTCCTTTAATGATTACACAGTTTAACAGTTTGACCAAGAATTCCGCCTTGTCATAACGAACCTTCGGGTCGGATTGCTCAGCATATTAAACTATAAACTCACTCCAAAAGCAGCGCAGCGGACCAAATCAGCACCCATCAAATCACCTTCAAGAAACGCCCTGAACCTGCAACCTCCTCTGCAATCTTTCAAATATTCACAGCCACTGCACTTGAGCTCATCAAGTCTAAAATGTTTTAACCTCTTCCAACACTCTCCTATGGTATCATTATATATACTGCCCAGAGGTTGGTCAATAAAAAAACTGCACTTGCAAACTCTTCCGTCAGGGGTAATTGCGCAGAGATGAGAGCCACAGGAGAATTTCCCTGATGATTCGTATAAGCCCGACCCAAACCCATACTTCAAAAACCTGCCTCCTTTTTCAGGAGACAGGGAAAAATCAGGATTTGTCTCAAGGTAACCGGAAAAAACCGGGAAATCAACTGACCAGTCCTTTACTCCCATTTTCTTAAACAGCTTTTCCATTTCGTCAAAATCATCAAGGTTGTACGGATGGATTATTGTCGCAACTGAAAGGTCAATTCCTTCTTTGAGAACATTTTCAGCCCCCCTCATTGCAGCTTTAAACATTCCCCTGCCACGCAGTAAATCATGGGATTTTTCTATTCCGTCTATGCTTATCTGAACCTCCTGGACCTTTAACATCTTAGCTGCCTGAGGAGTTATGAGGGTCCCGTTGGATAGAAGTATTGAACGGAATTGATATTTGCCAACACCATCATTAAATTTCCAGAATTCCTTATGAAGCAGAGGTTCTCCACCTGAAATTATTAATCTCAATCCCTGAAGTCTTTCAAACTGCTCACAAATATCAAAAATTTTCTCTAAACCCAGTTCTTTCTTTTTCTGCCTTCCAAGATAACAGTGCCTGCATCTGAGATTACATTTATCTGTTATCTGAAGCTCAAGATATCTCAGAGATGGTTTCAACGGCTTTGATAATATTATTTTTCTTTTAGAAGGCTTCTTATACAGGGTAAGGAGTTTTTCTTCAAAGCAGTATTCAAGGAGCTCCTCATCACTTTTTAAATTGCTTTTCTTGTTTGTACCGTCACAGAGTTTCAGAAACTCAAATGCCTCCTGATTAAGCTGGTAAAGCTCATCTCTGTCCCTGTGATACAGAGATGGTCTTTCAAGGTTTTTTAAAGAGCATGGTTTTGATAAAGTCAGATATTTTTTTTCTGAAGACATTAATTGAAAAATACTTATAATGTGACATATGCCTTTGCAATATGCCCCATTATGTTAATTTCGTTTTTTACTTTAAAATGGGCTGTTTTATTTTTTAAAGGCAGACCAATCTTTCGGTTTTCCTGACTACTCGTCAGCAACAAGCTTTTTTACAAACACATGAAACTGGTCATCGGCTTTTTCTATTTTTAGAAACTGGTTACCGGTGCTTTTACACCATGAAGGCATATCCTTTACAATTCCCTCATCATCTGCAATCACCTCGAGAATCTGTCCTACTTTCAACTCCTTCATCTTCTTTGTTGTCAAAAGTATTGGCATTGGACAGTAGAGTCCAACAGCATCTAACTTTTCATCAGCCTCCATATTGTTCTCCTCGTCTAACTTTAATTGAAGTCCCAAATCACAAGCATCAAATTTAAAATAAATTTCAAAATCCAAACAATCAACTTATAATTATTTTAGTTATTGAAATTTTGGCAATTGGGATTTTTTTAGAATTGAATTTTGTTATTTGAAATTATTCTTCTGCTTATTTCCCTTATTCTGGTATTCTTCAATCGCTGCTTTTAGTGCATCAGCGGCAAGGTTTGAGCAGTGCATTTTTTGTGGAGGAAGTCCGTCTAAAGCTTCAGCTACAGTTGCTTTGGAAATCTTCAGGGCTTCATCAATAGTTTTTCCTATTACAAGTTCTGTAACCATGGAACTTGTTGCAATTGCGGCACCGCATCCAAAGGTCTTAAACTTTGCTTCAACTATCTTGCCATCTTTTACTTTAATAAAGAGTTTCATTATGTCCCCGCAGGATGCATTTCCTACTGTTCCTACTCCATCAGCGTCAGTAATCTCACCAACATTTCTGGGATTTTGAAAATGCTCCATAACTTTTTCAGAATATTTTTCCATAACATCTATTCCCCTTTCTAACCTTTATCCTGCCGGATTTTATACTTAAATTAAAAGTCTAAATTAAATCCCTAAAACTATGTAAATCCTAAATTCTTTTTTATAGCTGTAAGCTATAAGTTGTAAGTTGTAAACTTTTTTAAAATTTTAAGACTTTACTTTTAAAACTTTAATACTTTTGATTAGTTTCTTTTTTACAGCTTATAGCTGTTTTACTCATTTCATCATCTTGGCTTCTTCATAAAGAGGAGACATCTTTCTGAGCCGCTCAACAATGGGAGGCAGTATCTGGCAGATATAATCTACATCTTCATCACTGCTTTCAGCACCAAGGCTGAAAAGAAGCGAGCCCTGGGCTATCTCAGGAGCAACTCCCATTGCAGTCAAAACATGAGAGGCTTTAAGCGCTCTTGATGTACACGCTGAACCACTGGAAGCAGCAACCCCGTCAATATCCAGGAATAAAAGCATTGACTCGCCTTCTACATACTCCACAGAAATATTAACGTTACCCGGAAGCCTTTTTATTTGATGACCATTCAGATATGCGTGGCCAATCTTCGAAAGAATACCATTTATAAATTTATCTCTCAGCGCAGTCATTTTTTTTACTCTTCCCGGAATCTCTTCCTTTGCAAGTTCACAGGCTTTACCCATTCCAGCAATTCCGGCAACATTCTCAGTACCGGCTCTTCTGCCATTTTCCTGAATTCCTCCATCAATAAAAGGAGTAACCCTTACTCCCTTTCTGATATAAATTGCTCCTATCCCCTTTGGACCGTAGAACTGATGTGCCGCAAGACTAAGCAAATCAACCCCAAGCTCATTGACATTTACAGGAATTGTTCCTGCTGTCTGAACAGCATCGGTATGAAAAATAATTCCGGTCTCTTTTACAATTTTGCTTATTTCTCCAATTGGCTCAATGCTCCCAATCTCGTTTGAAGCATGAAGAATTGAGACAAGTATTGTATCCTTTTTTATTGCTGATTTTACTGCCTGAGGGTCAACCATTCCAAATTTATCAACAGGAAGATAAGTAACTTCAAAGTCTTGTTTCTCCAGACTCTTTGCTGAATACAAAACCGCGTGATGCTCAATCTGTGAGGTTATTATATGCCTGCCCTTTTTCTGATGGGCAAGAGCAATTCCCTTTAAGGCAAAGTTGTCGCTTTCTGTCCCTGAAGATGTAAAATAGATTTCCTCAGGCAAAGCGCCTATCAACCCTGCAACCTTCGCTCTTGCTTCATCAACTGCCTGCTTTGGTTTATCGCCGAAGTTATGAAGACTTTGGGGATTACCAAAATCTTCTCTTATAAATGGTATCATTGCATCTGCAACTTCAGCCCTTACAGGCGTAGTTGAGGCATAATCCATATAAACCTTCCGTTTCATCACTTCCACTCCTTAACCCCTTGAACCCTCTAAATATAAAGCTTTGTATCCGCATCAGATGCAAGCTTTAATATTGATGGCAAACCTGTTATTTCATCTACTTTCTTAAGGACTTCCTCTTTTCTCAGACCCATGAATTCCACATTTGCACTGCAGGCTAAAAATTTTAATGTTCCAAGGCTCTTAACCGTATCAATCATTTCAGTTATTGAGTTAGGATTCATTGCCTTCATCTTCTGGTACACATCCTTACCATTATTTTGAAACTCCGCAGACATATCTTCTATGTCTGTCTTCCCCTCAACAAACTTCTTTAAAGCCTCAAAAAACAGAACCACATAAACTTCCTCTCCCATTGCCGCTGCTGTTACAGCAATAGTAGCAGTCTGATAAAGCCTGTCAAAGGTACTGCTGTGAGCAAAGATTACAAGCCTTCTGCGTTTTTTTTCCATCTTTTCTTCTGCCATCAAAATCCTATTACAATTCCAAAAATTTTATAGAAAACCCTGTACTTATGACTACAAAGATTAATAATCAAACCCTCCAGTATTTGCAGCCACAAGCTTTAACCTGCGTATCAGGGTTCTGTTTGCAGTCCCCGTAATCGAAAACCTATAAAAGAATTTTTAAACTGAAACAACCTCCTCAATCTCGGGAACTTCTTCTTTTATTGCCCTTTCAACTCCCATTTTCAGGGTCATCTGCGCTCCGGGGCATCCGGCACACGCTCCTATGAGCTTAACCTTCACCTTTTTGTCCTCAATACCTATTAGCTCTATATCCCCGCCATCCATCTGTAGCTTTGGCCTTATCTTATCTATAACAGCCTGCACTTTATCTAACATTTTCAATCACCTCTCTTTCAGAAATTGAACCTTCCGTCTATTGATTTAATACTGTTTTAAATTATTTTTTCAATGCAAATCCTTATTTAGCATCACATTTCCTGCAATATATTCTTTTCATATTCCTCTTCAAGCATTCTGACATGCTTTGCCTCTTCTTCAGCAAGGAATGAGAACATTTTCTTAGCCCCGGGGTCATCTACAACTTTAGACGCCTTCTTGTAAAACTCATAAGCGATTTTTTCTCTCTGAATTGCAATCTGGAGAGCATCCTGAACTCTTGTCGTTGAATCAATCATCTGTCTTCCTCCAAAAATAAACTTTTATGTCTGTCTCCAAGATTTTATAAATCATAGCCAAACTGAACTTAACAAATAGTTTTAATTAGTTAAAAAGTCAAGAGTTCAATTAATGTTGTGGGAGCCAAATGAAATAACACTCATAAAACAAAATTGTCCGTTATTGAGTATGTTATTGCCATTCCAAGAAACGAGTTTTCAAAAAATGCGCATTTTGGGACAGCCTGACGGTTTTTTTTATTTCCTATTTCTCAGAAGTCTTGGGGTTTAAAGGGGAACGCTGTTAGTGCAATTGTTATGGCAAATGTTCTATGTCCTCCAAATCCTTATGCCTGCCACATGCTCGTTTGTTGGCCTTAAGATCACAATAAGGTACTCAACTCCGTTGAAGTTCAGCAATCTCAAGAAGTCTTTGAAGTCTGGATGAAGTTCGATTTGTGCCATACACCATCCGTCGATTGATCTCAATTGCGTTCAAACGGTCGACCTGTTTTTGGGATAACCAATACTCTTTCTCCTCCATTATATCATTGAGGGAAGAAACATTCAGCCGTGTCTTATCAAGGCGAGGTATATAGTCAGCCATATCTTATTATTCCTCTCATTTTTGCTATAATATTCAAAATATTCAATAAAAATTTACAATACAATTAGTCATATGTCAATTAAAACAACCCAAAATTTGTATTGCCCTTAGTGGTATAATGCAGTATAAAAATCAAATAATAATTATGACAATAAAGGAAATGGTTGTTAATGAGATTGCCACGTCGCTTCGCTCCTCGCAATGACCGGCAAGCAGGTATCTCAAAGACATTAAAAAAAATTACCTAATCCCGTATTCCCCCCACCTCTTCATTACCTTTTCAATAATCTCCTTTGATGATTTTCCCGGCTCAGGAAATTTTGCAGGATACCCTTCTTCCTGAAGTTTCATTGTAGCATCAATTGTAACCTTTGCAACACTTTGCCTTCCTGCTGTTGCAACATCAAAGCTGGGACCCTGAAGTTTTGGATTAAGAATAATGTCTTTCTCAAAATCAACCCTTGTTGCCAAAGCCCACATAACCTGCGAAGGGTCATTAACATCAATATCCTCATCAACAACAACCAGCATCTTTATCATTATGCTCCACGGGAAGGTCCAGATTTTCTCGTTTATCTCCTTTGCAACAAACGGTTTCTCTTTCCTGACTGAAACAACATAGATATGCCCCATGCTTGCTGAGTCAAAGGTAAAGTCAACAATCTGCGGCAGTGCCTTTTTAAGCTGCGCCTTCTGCTGTTTGCTTAAAAGATACCTGTAAACCTCCATCTCACCCTCAGGAGTCTGCCCGGTCATGCTTGTCTCAAAAATTGCATCCTTCCTGTGTGTTATGCACTTTATTCTTATCACATAATTATCCTTGACCTTTGTATAGTAGCCCTGAAAATCCACATAGGGACCCTCAGGTTTTTTTGTGTTTGGCAGAAGCTCGCCCTCCAGAACTATCTCTGCGTCTGCAAGAACTTCCAAGTCAACAGTCCTGCACTTCACCATCTCAACTGCCTTTCCTCTGACAGCGCCTGCCTGCGCTACTTCATCAATTTTCCCTGCAAGCGGAAGCGCAGCGCAAAGCCACACAGCAGGGTCACACCCAATCACAACTGCAACATCAAGAGGCTTTCCCTCTTTTTCTCTCTTTTGAAAATGCCTGAGCATATGGCGGTTTGGAAAACCAAAATTGACATTAATCTCGTTCTTATCCCTCACCATCATCCTGTAAATTCCTGCATTCCGCGCACCTGTCTCAGGGTCTTTGCTGATTGAAACTCCGGCAGTAATATATCTTCCGCCTTCTTTTGGATTAAACTTTGGAACAGGGAATTTTAATAAATCAACATCATCACCTGTAAGCACAACTTCCTGAGATTTTCCTCTCTCAACAATTACAGGCGGGAAATCGTTTCTTGGAATATTCAAAAGATTTTCAATCTCATCATCAAGCTCTCTGCTGTTTCTCTCAAAGGCAAGCTCAACTCTTTTTGAAGATGTCAGCTGCCCTATTAAAACAGGAAACCCGGAACCCTTTACTTTTTCAAAAAGAATTGCCCTGTTTTTCTCTTTGCTCGCCCGGACAAAAACCGCTGAAAGTTCCTGGTCCCAGTCAACCTCGGCTTTTACTCTCACAAGCTCTCCTTCATCTTCAAGCCTTTTTATAAACTCTCTCACATCCCTGTATGGCATAACAATTCCTCCAGATTTTTTTCACACTATAAACAGGGAAAAATCAATTCTGTCAAGGGGAAACAGCTCGTAAATAAGTTTATCAGGTTGTTACTAAACAGAGATAAACAATCTAAATCATAGCAGGACAGTTGAACCATCAGACGAAGAGTTGTCCGTATATTAACAGAATATATTAAATCAATCTGAAGCTATAAACCATAAGCAATTGGTAGATTTCTGAAAAGGACAAAGTCTTTTTCAGAAATCTCTAATAAACCCTGACAGGGAAAAGTTTTGGCATAGCAAGTTTTTTGACAATTATGGGATAAATATAGCTTTGCCCTGAATCAATAACCATACCAACATTGTAGTTTCCTACCTGGTCTGATGTGAACTCTACTGAGGCAGTAAATTTTCCATCAGTAATATCAGCATAAAATTTAATTCTATTATCAGGATTAGATTCATCTATAAAAAACATTACTACTCTATTGCCTGGTTTAGTTACTGTTCCGCTTATCAAGACTGTTTCATTCTTGGAATACGAAGTAGGAAGAGAGTTATCAAGGATTATCCCGTTATCCTCAAAGGTATCAACTGCAAGGGGCATATCTCCTGGATATGCTCCAAACTCCTGCGCGCCAATCAGCATTCCATCATCAGTCAGCGTAATTCCAAGCCCGACTCTTGACCATTTCGGGTTAAGAATATTTGCCTCATGCGCAGGGCTTTCCTCAAGCCCAACATGCATTCCCAAAACACTGTTGCCCCAGCTCAAGTTTTCTCCAACAACCCCTCCTTCAGGAATCCCTTCAGCCTCTGCCCTTTGCTGAGGACCCTCTCCCTGCGGATTTATATGGCCAAAATAATTATTTGCTTTCATATCATTTGTATGTCCTTGTCCTGCCTTGTTGAGAATCGGGTCAAGTGTTACCGCATTCAAACCAACTGACTCCCTTTCTTCATTTATCAACGCCAACCATTCCTGCCTAAAAGTAGCAAGGTCAAAACTGCCATCAAATTTTGGGAAATAGTTATCAAGGGGAACAATAGGAATACCAGCTCCAACATAAACAGGCCTGTTAAGAGACGCCGAACCGGCATAGCCGTTTATTTCAATTATATAAACTCCTTCATCCTGAAAATTATAAGAAAGAGTGAAATCTGAGCCTTTAGGAAGTTTTGGTCCAAAATATTCATCCTTTATTGTTCCTGATGTAGTCATCCTTACATTTTCAACAAATTTGCTTGGAAGCTTTATTGACACATCTGCCCTGAAATCAGCTAATGCCTTGCCTGAAAGATTTATCTTGCCGCCTTTATTCACCTGGTCAGGAAATGATGATGTAAGCGATATTTGACTGCTTTCAATAGTATCAAATCTATGGATTAAAGCCTTTGCAGTAATTGAACCAATATTCTGATAATCTGTGTTTCTGCTATTGCTTAAGGAAAGATTTATCTGAAGATTTTCTCCTGCAACAAAATCCTGAAACTGCGTATAGTCTGTTTCCCAAGTTTCTGTATTAAAATTATAAATAAGCTCCTTTGAAAGGGTTAATAAAGAGCTGTTTTCAACAATTTTAGCAATGCTCTTATTCCCCTGAACAAAATCTATTCTGGCAAAAGCAAACCCTTTGCTATCCCAGCTTAGGGTTGTTTCATTATTTTTAATCTTAAAGGTAATAGGTTGTTCAGAAGGTTTCTTTTTTACAAGAAATTTCTTGCTTACTGCTTTTCTGGTGTCAGGAAGGATTATTACTACCTTTACATAACCTGTCTTTGCTGTTGAAGAAACTGTGATTGTTGCCTTAATCCTGCTTGCAGAAAGAACCTCTGCGGAGTTTACAGTGATTCCATCATTTTTAAATGAAACTGTTAACCCCTCAATAAACCCCCTTCCTCGTATTATTACCTGCTGATTTTCACTTCCCTGAATTACGCTTGCAGGCTTAAATGCAGTTATAACAGGTTTTGGGGTTAGGGCAAATGCGTTAAGGGATGAAAATAGAAAGACAGAAATGAGAAGATTTAAAAAATATTTTCTTTTCATAAAAAATATTTTTCTCTGAGAATCCCCCTCACCCTAACCCTCTCCCACAAGGGGAGAGGGAAATGATTAGAGGTTCAATCTTTATTCCCCTCCCTTGATGGGAGGGGATAAAGAAGAGGGTGTTTCTGTAGAGAATTTAGATAAAGATTCTTGCGTCAGCAACAGTGGCTCTTTCTTTATTCACAAAGATTGGATTTAAATCCATCTCCTTTACTTCATCAAAATCAAGCAGAAACTTTGACACATTCTGAAGGGTTTCCTTAATGCTCTCAAGATTAGTTTTTTCTCTTCCCCTTGCCCCGCAAAGAAGGGGATAGCCCTTTAATTCAGAAAGCATTTCTTCTGCATCTATCTTCTCTATTGGAATAAGCCTGTAGGAGACATCCTTGAATATCTCAACAAATATTCCACCAATCCCTAACATCACCATTGGACCGAACTGAGGGTCTTTAACAGAGCCGATTATTATCTCCTCCCCCTTTGCCATTTCCTGGACTGAAATACCTTTTATTATTGCCTTTGGATTGAATTTTTTCTGGTTCTCAATAATCTGGTTAAATCCTTTTTCAAGCTCCTGCTCGCTTTTTACGCCAACAATAACTCCGCCTGAATCGGTTTTGTGGACAACATCAGGCGAAACCACCTTGAGTACAACAGGGAAACCGATTTTTTCTCCTGCCTTTACAGCCTCCTCAGAGGTTTTACAGACTGTTTCTTTGGTCACATTAATCCCGTAAAGACTCAAAGCCTCCTTTGCCTCATGCTCAAGCACATAGCTTCTGTTTTCAGCCTTAACCTTATTAAAAATTTCCTTTACCTTTTCTTTGTTTCCCACAGTATACTGTCTTCTTTCTGTAAATCTCCTCTCCCCTTGAGGGAGAGGATTAAGGAGAGGGGGTCTTTTCTTTTTCCCCTCACCCTGGTCCCTCTCCCCAGTGGGGAGAGGGAAGCCGCTTGCGGACAGAGGCAAGCTCTGTCCCTACATATTTTTTATATCAACTCCCCTTTTCTGCAAAAATTTTGAATAACCATAGATTGCGCTTGCTGCGTTTGCAACCCTTTCTGTCCATTCAAAGCAGGGTATCTTTGCATCTTCAAAAATTTCCTTGTTGCGCAAAGAATCCTTAAGGGATATCCAGCAAATATAAGTAGGCTTTTTTATCTCCTTCTGGCATTTCAGAATCACATCCCTGACTGATTCAAGAACCTCTTTCATCCTTGTTGCGCGAAGGACAATAATCGGAACAATAATGTCTATCTCCCTGCTTTTATAAAACTCTTCAATGGTAACTTCCATTATTTTTTCAAACTGAGCCCATACAGGAGTCATATCAACAGGGTTTTTTGCGCTCGCATAGGAGGGAATGTGAGGTCTGATTTTTGCCTGTGTCTTTTCTGAAAGCTCAGGAATTTTCAACCCGTGTTCCTCGCACAGGTCTGTAAGTTCAACGCCAAATCCGCCTGAGGCTGTGATTATGCCGACTCTGTTCCCTTTTGGAAGCGGCTGCCAGTCAAGACCCTTGACAATGTCCATCAGCTCAAGGGTGTTTCTTGCGTATATTGCGCCTGACTGCCTGAAGGCTGTTTCATATGCCTTGAAATCACCGGCAAGCGCTGCTGTATGGGAAGATGCTGCCCTTGCAGCTCCCTCTGTCCTTCCTATTTTTGATACAACTACCGGCTTTTTAAGAGCAACTTTTTTTGTCTCTTCAAAAAATCTTTTTCCTTCCTTTATTGCTTCAAGGAACAGGCAGATGACTTTTGTTTCTTTGTCATCACCAAAATATTCAACTACCTCATAGTCTTCAAGATCGCTTTTATTTCCGCAGACAATAAACTTTGCAAATCTCAAACCTGTATCTTTTGCCTGAACATATATTGCCTCACCGCCTCCACCGCTCTGTGTAAGAAATGAGATATCTCCACCCTCTTTTGCTCCTTCAAAGGCAAAGGTTGCATTAAGACCCACATTGCAGTTTCTAAGTCCAAACGAATTGGGACCAATTATTTTAACTCTCCCTTTTCGCGCAATTTCAAGCATCCTGTTTTCAAGCTCTTTCCCCTCTTTTCCTACCTCTCCAAACCCTGATGTTGTAACAAGGGCAGCTTTTACACCCTTGTGTGCGCAGTCCTCAATTACCTCAAGAACAGCTTTTGTCGGCACTACAATTACCGCAAGGTCAACTGCATCAGGAATCTCTTTAATTGATTTATATGATTTAAGCCCCTGGACAGTTTCCTCATTTGGGTTAACAGGAAAAATCTTTCCCCTGAAGTCATCTACGAGGTTTTTCATGTAGAAATAGCCGATTTTCCCCTCGCTGTTTGAAGCACCAACAAGGGCAACGCTTTCAGGATAAAATATGTAATCTAAAATTTTTTTTGCCATTGAAAAATCCTATAGGGGTTTAGATAAAAAGTTTTTTTGTTCTGTGTAATTCTTTTAAAATCTCTGTAATCATAAGTTCAAAAATACTTGACTTTTAAAATTTAAACCTATATCCAAACGGACGCTTGATATAAGCCCAAAACATACTTTTGTCAAGATGATTGATAGTTATGATGAATAGGGTTAAAGGTGTCAAGTGGTCGAGGGGTCAAGTGAAATAGAAATATTAAAATCTTAAATTTCCCTCGAACCCTTGAATCCTCGAACCCTTGAACCCTTTTATTGAGGAACAAAAAAAATGACTACGGAGATTTTAAATCTTTCATTAAACGAAGAACAGGAAGCTATACTTCAGACAGTCAGGAAAATCACAAAGGATGTAGTCGAACCGCAGGCAACTGAGATAGATAAAAAAGGGGAATATCCCTATGAGATAATGAAGATATTTGCAAAGGAAGGGCTCCTTGCCCTTCCTTTGCCAAAGGAATATGATGGTTTAGGCGAAAGTCTTATTGTGCTCTGCAAGGTAGTTGAGGAGATTGCAAAGGCTGATATGTCCTGCGCAATGATTGTTGCAACCCACTGCCTTGGCTCCTTTCCGATGGACCTCATGGCAACAGAGGAGCAAAAACAAAAATACTTCCCGAAACTTGCCGCAGGCGAACTCCTCTCAGCAATAGCAATGAGCGAGCCTGATGCAGGCTCAGACCTTGCATCGCTGAAGACAAAGGCTGTTAAAGACGGCGATTATTATATCCTCAATGGCGAAAAAAGATGGATTACAAACGCAGGCGTTGCTGACCTCTATGTTGTTTTTGCAAGGACTTCGCAGGAAAATAAAAAGGCAAAAGGGATAAGCGCCTTCATAGTTGAAAAAGAAACGCCCGGCTTTTCAATTGGAAGAAAAGAGGATAAACTCGGCGCAAGAGGTTCAGTAACAGGAGATTTGATTTTTCAGGACTGCAAAATCCACAAAAACCAGCTTATGGGCGAAGAGGGAAAAGGGTTTATCCTTGCCATGCAAAGCCTGAACAAGGAAAGGCCCATAGCAGCATCCCTTGCACTTGGAGTCGCTGAAGGTGCTATTGAATATTCAACAAATTACGCAAAAGAAAGAGTGCAATTCGGAAAACCCATAGCCGATTTTCAGGCAATCCAGTTCATGCTTGCAGACATGAAAATACAGGTAGAAACAGCCCGCCTTTTGCTCTATCAGGCAGCTTTAAAGGCAGAAGCAAAAACTCCTGACGCAACTCTTTACTCCTCGATGTGTAAAACCTATGCCTCTGATGTAGCAATGAAGGTAACCACAGATGCTGTACAGATTTTAGGTGGCTATGGATGCACAAGAGAGTATCCTGTTGAAAGAATGATGAGGGATGCAAAGATAACCCAGATATTTGCCGGCACAAACCAGATACAACGCATTGTCATAGCACGAGAGATGCTGCAGGAAAAGTAGCTGCTTGCCTGCGGTAGACAGGCAGAGCCTTGCTCTGCTTTAAAAAACAGAATCCTGATAGCTGACTATAAAAGTTACCTCAGGCTTTAGTCTCCCTTTAAAATTATTGGTAACTTGTTAATAATCATATCCAAATTTCAATATGTACACCAAGCTCACAGATAAACTCCTTGACTCCCTTGAAAAAGAGCTCGGGGAAGACACTGTTTTCTCCTCAGAAGATGCACTTGAACCCTATTCAAAAGACCAGACTGCAGGGCTTCAATCCTATCCTGAGGCTGTTGTAAAAGCAAAAAATGCAGAGCAGGTTCAAAGGGCTGTTCAGTTTGCCAATGAGAACAAAATCCCAGTCACTCCAAGAGGGCTTGGTTATGGTCTGAGCGGTGGCGCTGTTCCAGTATGCGGCGGCATTGTTATCTCCACAGAGAGGATGGATAAGATAATTGAAATTGATAGTGGCAACCTTATGGCAGTAATTGAGCCCGGCATAATTACAGGAAACTTTCACCGGGCTGTTGAAGAACAGAAACTCTTTTATCCCCCTGACCCTGCAAGCATTGACAGTTGCAGCCTTGGTGGAAACATAGCAGAGGGTGCAGGAGGTCCCCACGCGGTCAAGTACGGAACAACAAAGGATTATGTCTGCGGTTTGGAAGTAGCGCTTCCTGATGGTGAGATAATAAAAGTGGGCGGTAAGGTTGTAAAGGACACAACAGGGTATAATCTCACCCAGTTTTTTGTTGGCTCAGAGGGAACCCTTGGAATTATTACAAAGGCAATCCTGCGCCTTGTCCCTCTTCCTCCTGAAAGGGCTGACCTTCTTGTTGTATATTCCTCTGTTGATGATGCATCAAAAAGCGTTGCAGAACTTATCAGAAACCACGTAGTCCCCTCATGCCTTGAACTCATGGACAATGAATCAATTAATCTTGGAAAGGAATTCTTAAAACGCGAACCGCCATTCCCTGATGCTGGAGCGCATCTGATTATCACTCTTCACGGCAATGACAAAAAAGACCTCACAAGAGAAACTGAGGTAATTGGAGAAATCTGCGGCAGGAACGGAGCAGAAGATATACTTGTCTCCCACGGCAGCACAAACCAACAGCGCCTCTGGGAGTTCAGACGGTGCATGTTTGAGGCTGGCAATGCAAGAAGCCCTCTCTCCAGAAGTTTGGACCCGGTAGTTCCAAGAATGCAGATACCTCTGTTTGTGC
Source organism: Candidatus Schekmanbacteria bacterium RIFCSPLOWO2_02_FULL_38_14 (assembly GCA_001790855.1). Classification (NCBI taxonomy): domain Bacteria; phylum Candidatus Schekmaniibacteriota; species Candidatus Schekmanbacteria bacterium RIFCSPLOWO2_02_FULL_38_14. The sequence goes on from MGDH01000022.1 coordinate 178,159, forward strand.
ACGAAATTAATCAACTGAAAAAGAGAATTGGTTTTGAAGCTGCCTGCTTTGGACATGCAGGCGATGGAAATATCCACGTTATAATGTTTCCCGGAAAATTTGATGAGGAAACTTGGTTAAAAAAATATCCTGACATCTGCAAGGAAATCTTTAAAAAAGCACTCTCACTCGGCGGGAAAATTGCCGCAGAACACGGAATCGGAGCAATCAGGAAATCCTACCTTAAAATGGCAATTGAACCCGCCCAGCTTGAGCTTCTAAAACGTATCAAAAAAGCCTTTGACCCGCAAAATATCATGAACCCCGGCAAAGTCTTTGATTTGTAAAAAAACAGCCGTCAGCTTTCAGCATACAGCAAATTTATAAGTTACAAACTTCTTGACAAAATATTAAAAAGAAATGTTATAATTTATTAAACAAACTTGTATTGCTTACCAAGACAAGATATATAGCATACAAATTAAAGATTAGGAGTTTAATGCATTATTGCATCATCAACAAACCAATGGAGGTGCCCCCATGTACAAATTCAAGAAACCAAAATGCAGGATTTTGACAGCAATTGTTTTTTCAATTTTTCTCTTATCTGTCTATTTCCTTGTGAATAACCCTGTCAGCGCAGAAGCAAAGAAGGGCAAAGTCGCAGAAGTAAGAATGGGCAAACTTGAGCGTTTGTCTGACCAAGCATGGAAAGAGATTAAAAAAGATGCTGAGGTTTCTTTAGGAGACAGATTAAGAACTGATAAAATGGCTCTGGCTATTGTTGAGCTTCCTGATATAGGGCGTTTTGTAATTGGGCCTGATTCTGAGATTGAACTTGGAAAACAGGAAAAGGATTTTAATGCAGATTTGCCAAGAGGCGCAGTCTGGATGAAAGCCAATCTTGCTAAAGGAGCAAAGGCATCAATAACATCATCGCTTGCAACTGCAGGCATAAGAGGCACAAAATTCTCGGTTTTCTATGGCAGGGGAACGCTTGATGTTTGTGTCTGCACCTGCATAGGAGATGTAACAGCTACCTTAAAAGATGGGAAGACAGTTCAGGTTTCAAAAGGAACAATCCTTGCCATAAAGGGCGATGCGCCTGCACCTGATAAAGCAGAATCAGCCATGCCAATACTTGATAAGGAAGGCAAGGGTTGGGATTTTTGTTTTAATTGTCATATTGAAGGCGGGAGAGGCAAATTAAAAGAGGACAGGAAGTAATATACTCCCTTGCAATAGCGCTTATAGTCTCTGTTCTAATCTTTCTTGACCCCGGGGAACATTTATCTTCTTTTGAAAATAAAACTCTGGATGCGCGCTACCGCTTTTATGCGAATCCCACGAGCAGAACACAGGATATCATTATCCTTGATATTTCTGAGGAATCCATAAAAAGGCTTGAGCCTATTTATGGTAGATGGCCCTGGCCAAGGTCTGTGCATGGAGAGGTAATAGAATACCTCAAGAGCGATGGCGCAAAAGCCATTGGCTTTGACATTATCTTTTCTGAGCGCGCTGTCAGAAAAGAAATAGATTCAAAAGTAATTGATGAACTTCGCACATTTGCACAGAATGCAGACATACCAGAGGTACGGAATGAACTCCTCCGACAGATTGATTCCTTGATGCTGGAAACAAGTGACCTTGCTTTTGTTTCTTCAGTTAAGCAGGCTATCAATATTTTTCAGTCTATGGTGTTCTATGTTGATGAAGATGACCTCTTGCATAAGCGCGGTTTAGAGGCTGAGAAAAGTTCTTCAGCAAATATCAAGTCAATTCTTTCAAAATCAGCTCTTTCAGTCTCTAAATCCTGTAATTCACGCATGTATTTTAATGCAACAATTCCTTTTGAAGAGCTTGCGGTTGTTTCCTGCGGGGTCGGCTATATAAATGTCTTTCCTGATAATGATGGTACAATCAGAAAATTCTACCCTTTCCTTTTTTTTAAAGACAGGAAAAAAGCTTATCCTTTTCTGCCAATTCTCATTGCAGCATATACAAAAGATATTCCCCTTGATTCAATCAGAGCAGATAAAGGCAGTATGTTTATAGGAGGTTCAATCCTCCCTCTTCTTTCTGATGGCAGTGCAATGATTTATTATCAGGGGGGTAAAATCAGAAAGGACAAAACAGGCAAAGAAATATACCAATCATTCTACACATACATCCCCTACGATTATGTGCTTGCTTCAAAGGACCTTGTCATGGCAGGAATGAAGCCGCCACTTGAGAAAGGAACATTCAAAGACAAGATAGTCCTTGTATCTGCATCTGCTGCAGGGCTTACAGACCTAAGGGCAACACCCTTTAGCCCTGTAACCCCTGGAATAGAGATACACGCCAATATAATAGACAATATCCTATCCAAAAAGTTTTTGTATCCTTTAAACAGCTTTTTTGAAAAACTATACATCTTCTTTCTTGCCTCAGCAATTGCTCTGATAAGCCGTTTTATAGGACCATACCGCGGGTTTTTTATTGTTGCGCTGATAGCCTGTTCTGCTTTAGGCATTCACTGGATGCTTTTTGAAAAGGGTATTGTTCTTTCTATTGTAAGCCCTGTTGTTGCAATGGCAGCTACATATCTTGCAACACTCCTGCTTAAATACGCTCTTGAATTCAAAGAGAAAAACTATATTAAAACAGCCTTTGGCCACTATATTGCTCCTGCAGTTCTTGAGGAGGTACTCATATCGCCTGAAAAGCTTAGGCTTGGAGGTGAGAGAAAATATATGACTGTTCTTTTTTCTGATGTGGAAAATTTTACCTCCTTGTCTGAAAAACTGCCGCCTGATGAGATAGGTCCGCTTCTGAATGAGTATCTCTCAGGTATGGTGCAGTGCATAATGCAGACAAATGGAACGCTTGACAAATTTATCGGCGATGCAGTGATGGCATTCTGGAATGCGCCGCATGAGCAAAAAGACCACGCATCGCTTGCCTGCGAAACAGCACTTTTAATGGAGAAGGAATTAAAACGGCTAAGGGAGGAGTGGGGCAAAGAAAAAAAACCTCTGCTTAATGCCCGTATTGGAATAAATACAGGAGAGATGACTGTGGGGAATATGGGCTCAAAAGAAATTCTGGATTACACTGTGCTTGGGCTTGAGGTGAATACAGCTGCCCGTTTAGAGCCACTGAACAAGGATTTTGGAACAAGAATAATAGTATCACACAGCACCTGTATTGACGCAGAAAAAACTCAGCCGGGAAGATTTGTCTTTCGCAGACTTGCAAGGGTTGTGCTTAAAGGAAGAGAGAAGCCTCTTGAGGTGTATGAACTGATAGGCTTCAGAGATGAGGTCAGCAGAGAACGGCTTGATTTAATCAAAATGTTTGAAACAGGACTTGCCCTGTTTCTGGACTTTAAATTTTCTGATGCAAAAGCCTGCTTTCAAAAAACGCTTGATATGGATAATCAAGATAGTCCTTCAAAAACATACCTTTCTCTATGCCAATATTATGAGAAAACCCCACCACCTCCTAACAGCGATTTAACTTATATGCAGATATCAAAATAAAAAGAGCTTTAGCAGTATCCAAGTCTTTGTATAAGCGTAGAATCAATTTCCCGATTGTTTTAAAATCACATTTCTGTTTTTTTAATAGACCCTTACTCAGACATTCTTCTATAAATTTCTCATAAATCATTTTTATCCCCTACAAGAAATATTTTTGGGTTCTCAAGAAGATCTAAAATAAACGAATCCCTAACTTTAATTTTTTTTCCAAACTCATCTCTTGTGAATAAGCTATAATTTATTTCTCTTTTCAAAATCTCTTCAAGTTTTCTAATTTTTCTTAATAATTTTGAATCATCAATTTTACCTACAATAAACAAATCAATATCACTATTGGCATTTTCTTCTTTTTTAGCAAAAGAACCATATATAAAAGCAACCTCAATGCCTTTAATTTTACTTAAAATATCTTTAAGCAACCCCTGAATGCCTATAGTTTTGGATACAATACTTTTGAATTCATCAAATAATGGATAGGACCTATTTACAGAATAGTAAACCGAGTTGCCCTTTTTCCTTGATATAAAAATCCCGCTCTCTTCCAAATGTATAAGTTCCTTACGAACCATACTAACAGGTATATTCAGAATACGTTCTAACTCTCTGAGATAATACTCAGGCTCAGGGTTGGTAAAATAAAGCCTAAATAATTCTTTTCGTGTTTTGGATCTAAATAGCCTTGCAATATCCATAATCATTGTAATATTTTTATATTACAACTGTAATACATTTTGATTACAGAATCAATATGTTTTCGCTAAGTTTATAAAGTCAACTCATTGCAACCTTTCTCCCAACTACAAATTTCAGATAATGTGTTTCTGGCATAGATAAAAGAATCGGATGGTCAGAGGACTGTGAGCGGATTTCAATTATTTGAAGCCGGCATTTTGCATCTTTTGCGGAATCATTCAGCACGTTCAGGAATTCACTTTCTGATACATTCTGCGAACAGGATGCTGTAAGCAAATAGCCTCTGTCTTTAAGAAGTTTCAAACCGAGAAGGTTAATATCCTTGTAACCCCTCAGAGCGCCTCCCTTTGCGCCCTTTGCTTTAACAAAAGACGGCGGGTCAAGAATTACGCAGTCAAAACGCTCATTATTTTTATAAGCATCGCGCATCCATTGAAAAGCATCTCCTTTTATTGCCTTTATTCTGTTTTCAAGGTTATTTATTCTGATATTTTCATTCAACATTTCCATCACCTTTTTTGAATCCTCAACAGCTACAATTTCACTTGCCCCATAAAGGGCAGAATAGAGTGAAAAACCTCCTGTATAAGAAAAACCATCAAGCACTCTTTTCCCATTAACAAAGGGCTTGATGAATTTCCTGTTTTCCCGCTGGTCAAGATAAAAACCAGTTTTGTGCCCTTCAAGAAGGTCAACAGCAAAACGCACGCCATCCTGAAATATTATCTCAGTCTTTTCTGCCTTGCCGTATAAAACATTCTTAATCTGCTCAAGCCCCTCTTTTTCCCTTACTTCAATATCGCTTCTCTCAATGATTGCCTGTGGACTGAATATCTCTTTCAGAATATCTATTATCTCTTTTTTCCAGACCTCCATTCCAAAAGTAGAAAACTGAACTGAAAGGATATTGTTGTATTTGTCTACAGTGAGACCCGGAAGCAAATCCCCTTCGCTGAAAAGTACTCTGAAAGAATCCTGCAAGGAAAAACCAAGTGTGAGGCGGTGGTTTAAAGCATTTTCAATTCTATTTTTAAAAAACTCCTTGCCAATCTCTTCTTCATAAAACGAGAGAATTCTTATTGCTATTTTGGAATTCTCATTGATATAACCCTTTGCAAGGAAATTCCCCCGGCTGTCAAAAACAGAAACAATATCTCCGTTGGAATAGCTTCCGCCAATATCTCTTATTTCATTATCAAATATCCACAGATGCCCTGAAGGAACCCGTTTAGCGCAACGGTCTGTAACCTTGACTCTGGTATCTGAACTCATATTTTTTTTAAACCTTTATAAATTCAACATTCTTTAATGATTCCGGTAGCTTCTCTTTCAAGCGGGGATATGCTTCAACTAAACGAAAAATATCAGCTAAATCTTTTTGCCGTTTACTTTTTCGCCTCTGTTCATCAGAATATTCCCATATTTTGCCTTGTAAAACATCCTCCAAATCCGCAACTTTCATTTTATACCCCATTGTTTCTTTTATTGAAGAGCGAGGTATAAAAGCCTGGTAGCGCAAATCAGACTTTGTGCTGTTAAGATTGAAACGGTGAGGGAAGCTTTCAATATTAAAGATTTTTTCTGCTGCTTTAAGCAAACTATCTATTGTTTCTGCAACAACAACTAAATCTAAATCCAAACTCACTACAGGTTCAACATAAGCATTGACAGCTAAACCGCCAATTACACAATAATCAATTTTCATATCATTAAGCAAATCCAGCAATTGCTGCAAAATGTCTTCTTTGTCATTACTCACAGAATTCATGAATTCTTTTTTTGTCATAATTTATTCTTATTTCTGATTGCCTCTGAAATTTGCTTTTATCTTATTGTATTTATTATTTAAATTATAGCACGTTTAAGCCCTTGTCAAAGCAATAATCAAATCAGAAAAAACATTGAGTATTGTTGACTCGCATTTTCGAAAAATCGACTTTTCACACAGTCTGACATCCCCTAATCACTTTTTCTTCTTGCATTTTTTCCTGAAATTCCTATTAATGAACTACCCCACAGCAGAGCTGCGAAGTATCAACTTCCAGAAATTTAATAAGCAGTGCAGACAACCATAGAATAAACACATTTTGTAAAAGGCATATAACATGTTGATTGCTTTTATAAAAAAATCAGCTTAGAATATTAACTATCACCAAAATAAGTAACTTATCTCCTTTGATCGTACTCACCAAGATTAAGCGCATAGACCTTTTAAAACAATTAGTTGCATCTGTTTACATTTCTGAAGAAGTATTTAAAAGAACTAAGTAATTCATATCAAAAAGATTCTCGTATCTCTAAATTAACAAGCAAACCATTCCAAATATTCTTTTTCCCTTGCATTTTTCCCAAAAGTTTTTATTATTAACAGGTTTTTCAAAAGGGATTTTATATTCGGGGCGTAGCGCAGTCTGGTTTAGCGCACCTGCCTTGGGAGCAGGGGGTCGGAGGTTCGAATCCTCTCGCCCCGATTAATAAAAGGTGAATTAATGCCAAATGTCAAAGCTCAAAATTCAAATAAAATTCAAAGTTCAAATGATAAAGTATATGATTTAGAAGAAAGAACTGCAAAATTTGGAGAGAATATTTTTGAACTTGATTTGTCATTTGCCTGCCTGCCGTCAGGCAGGGATTTTGACATTTGAACTTAAAAAATCTTTTAGCCCATTATAATTAACAAGGAGCAAGTTTTTATGGTAAAAAGAGCAGCGGAAAATTATGCTTCTGCCGGCGTTGACATGGATAAGGCAGAAGAAGGTGTAAGAAGGCTCTTGGAATGGGTTGGGAAAAGCCTCAATCTCAGAAAAACCATAGGCTCAAGCCGCCTTGACATAGGCTATTTTGCCAATGTCATTAAAATTGCCCCAAACCTTGGGCTTGCTCTGTCAACCGACGGAGTTGGAACAAAGGTCCTTGTTGCCCAGATGATGAAAAAGTTTGACACAATCGGCATTGACTGCATTGCCATGAATGTCAATGATGTCATCTGTGTTGGTGCAGAGCCTATTTCAATGCTTGACTACATTGCCATTGAAGACCCGAAGCCTGAGTTGCTTGAGGAAATAGGAAAAGGACTCTATAAGGGCGCAGAACTTGCAAATGTCAGTATTGTTGGAGGAGAGGTTTCTCAGATTAAAGAAATAATCAAGGGTGAAAAAAAGGGTTACGGGATTGACCTTGTCGGGATGTGCGTTGGGATAATAGCGCTTGACAAGATAAATATTGGACAGAATGTTAAGGAAAACGAAGTTGTAATCGGGCTCAGAAGCAGCGGTGTCCACAGCAACGGACTGACACTCGCCAGAAATGTATTTTTCGCAAAAAATAAGTTTAAAGCTGATAAATATTTTCCTGAGCTGAGAAGGACAATAGGAGAAGAACTCCTTGAGCCAACCCACATCTATGTCAGAGAAATAATGGAAATGCTAAGAAAAGGGGTAAGAATTAAATCCCTCAGCAACATAACAAGCGACGGTCTGCTGAACCTTGCAAGGGCAAAGGCAAAAACAGGATATGTAATAGACAACCTTCCGGAGCCGCACCCGGTCTTTAATCTAATCCAGAAAATAGCCAACATTAGCGATGAAGAAATGTTCAAGGTATTCAACATGGGAATCGGCTTCTGCGTTGTTGTTCCCGAAAAAGACGCAGACAAGGTAATCAGGATTGCAAAAAAGTACAGAGTTGCCGCCTCAAGAATTGGCTATACCGTTAAAGACCCTGATAAAATGGTTTACATAAAACAGAAAAACCTGATTGGCAGGGATAATAATTTTTACAAAAATTAAACAGAAAACTTATTGACAATACTCTGCTTTGAGCCTATTTTTTATTTATAATTTAGGAGTAAAGCTGATGAGTTGTAAAAAGTTATCATTTGCTCTCCTTTTCCTAATAGTTTTAATCTCTTCATTAAATCTTTCTGCTCAGGAAAAAAAAGATAGCCCATACGATTTAAAAGTTTCTTCAGGCTTAATAGAGCCTGACATTCCGCAAGACAGTCTCCTTACTATCTCAAAGGTTGCACTTGGGAAAAAACTATACTTTGATAAACGCCTTTCAATTGATGACACTGTTAGCTGCGCAACATGCCATGACCCGAAACTCGGGTTTGCTGAAAACAAGAAAGTCTCAGACGGAGTCAAAGGAGGAAAAGGAAAAAGAAACGCCCCTTCGGTATTAAATGCAGTTTTTTACGACCTCCAGTTCTGGGATGGAAGGGCTGAAAGCCTTGAGGAACAGGCAAAGGGACCTATTGCAAACCCTGTTGAGATGGGAATCTCCCACGAGGCTCTGGTTGAAAAACTCAAAAAAAAAGAAGAATACCTGAAAGAATTTCAGGATATCTTTGGGAATGGTATAACAGTTGATAACATAGTAAAAGCGATTGCTTCCTATGAAAGAACTCTTATTTCCGGAAATTCCCCGTTTGACAGATACATGTATGGAAATGATAAAAAAGCTCTGAGTGATTCGGCAAAAAGAGGAATTGATGTTTTTAAAAACAAAGGGAGATGCATAACATGCCATGAGTTTCTTGAATCCTACGCTTCATTTACTGACAACAAGTTCCACAATATCGGCGTTGGAATGGATAAACCGGACCCGGACCTTGGCCGCTACGAAGTGACAAAAAGTTCCAAGGATAAAGGGGCATTTAAAACACCGACATTAAGAAACATTACCCTTACTGCGCCATACATGCACGATGGAAGCGAGGCAACTCTTGATGATGTGATAGAGTTCTATAACAAGGGCGGGATAAACAATCCAAACCTTGACGGAGGAATGAGGCAGCTTGACCTTGCAAAAGAAGAAAAGGCAGACCTGATAGAATTTTTAAAATCGTTAACAAGCGAGGGAATAGAAAATCTGGCGAAATAAAAATCTTAGAAAATCAGACAAAAAAGGGAGGTTGAGTAATGAATAAAAACTATTCTCAGAAAACAAAAAGCGGAAATCGAGGAATTAAAAGAAGAGACTTTATAAAAATTGCAGCAGGCACAGCAGCTGCCGCAGCATCCGTCTTTGTAAATCCTTTTCAGATAAAAGTCGCTTATGGAAAGGATAAAAACAAACCCTTTACCTTTGCCTATATCTCCGACACTCATCTTTATGCCGGAAAAGAAAACCACCGCTTTGTCAAGGCAATAAAAAAAGCAGTAGATGATGTCAATTTTTTAAATCCACAGCCTGATTTTGTCTTTTTTGGAGGCGATTTAGCACAGCTTGGCCAGATGGATGAGCTTAAGCTTGGAAAAGAAATCCTCTCTGGTGTAAAGGCAAAGATTCACATGATGGTTGGCGAACATGACTGGTATTTTGATATGGGAGAAAAATGGAGAGAGCTGTTTGGCAAAGATATATATTCTTTTGACCACAAGGGTGTCCACTTTGTGGTTCTAAACAGCGTTATAGTCAAAGATTACTGGACTGCTCCAAAAATGACGCCAATGGAGCGGATGAAGGCAATGGCACAGCTTGACAATCCAAAGGGGGAAGCCTTTACTGTGGGTGAGGAACAGAGGAACTGGCTGAAGCAGGACCTGTCAAAGATAACTAAAGATACTCCGCTAATAATATTTTCCCATTCGCCGCTTTACAAGTATTACAGACCCTGGAATTTCTGGACTGATGATGCGGAGCAGGTTCAGGAAATTTTATTCCCTTTTGAAAAGGTTACAGTAATCCATGGCCATACACATCAGGTTCTAACAAACAGGATAAAAAATATTACATTTCACGGCTTGCTTTCAACTGCCTGGCCATGGCCCTACCCTTCACAGGGACTTCCAAGCCTGACCATTCAGATGGACAGGGCTGACCCGTTTAATCAGTTTGACGGGTGTGGAGATGGAAGAGTTGATGTTCTGGCAGGCGGTGAGGTGAACAAGCATTACAATCTATGGGACAGAAACCAAATGGATATAACTTTTGAGAGCGCTTCAAAGGGAAGTGAGTCCCAAACAACAGGACCATCTTACTAAATAAAGGGTTAAAGGGGTCAGGGATTCAAGTGTTTAATAACCCTCTCATTGCCACCTTTACTTGCCTGCCGGCAGGCAGGGAAAAAGGTTTGGAAGTGGGAAGTTTGATAAAAGAAACTTTTTGGAGGCAGACATGACTAAAAAATATTTTTTATTAATCTCAATATTAATTCTGCTAACTTCTGCTTTTTCTTTATTGCTCTCAACTGCCGCACAGTTTGAAAAATCCGGAAATCTTCTGACTGTAAAATCCTGTGATGGCAGGAAAACAATTTATATTGAGGGTTTTAAGGAAGGTGAAAAAATGCCAAGAGAAAAAGCGCAGGCGGTTGCCAATCTCCTGATGAGTCTGATGGAAATCTGTGACCAGGAAGTTATAGCTAAACTCACAGAAAACAACTCTGTTATAGTTTTAAATGACGCCTCCTTTATTCTTCCGGATATTAAAGAAGGAAAAGGAGCGGTACTTTTAGCTCACGGAGGGCAACCGCATAAACAGAGAGAAGTTAAACTCTTTGAGAGTGAAGAAAAAAGGGTAATTGATGAAGGCTACAAGACCTTTCACGATTCATCCATTGGGACAAATGGAATCTCCTGCGATATGTGCCACCCTGATGGCTCCAATAACCATGCAGAAACCTATCCCAAATTTCAGACTCAGTTGAAGAAAGTTGCCACCCTGCGCGAGATGATAAACTGGTGCATCCAGAATCCTCTTGAGGGACCTCAGCTAAAGCATGATGACCCAAAGATGATAGCCCTTGAGGCATATATAACATCAGTCAGAAAAGGGAAAGCTCTGGAACCTGGAAGACATTAAAAACAGGAAGTGCAGTATGCTTAAAAAAGAATCCTTGAAAGAGATGGAGAATTACTTTGGCTCTGACACAAGGAGAATAAGCCACGCAAGAAAGGTCACTAATTTTGCGCTTGATATCCTTGATGCAGAAAACTTAGATAATCCATTTTTTTCAAAAACAGTCACGCTCTCCGGAGTATTCCACGACATAGGAATCCACGAGGCTGAAAGAAAATATAATTCAAATTCCGGAAAATATCAGGAAATCGAAGGTCCTCCGATTGCAAGGGGGATTCTTGAAAAGATGAATATAGAAAAAGATGTCATTGACAGGGTATGCTACATAATTGGCGGACACCATACAGAATCTAAGATTGACAACATCGACTTTAAAATAATCTGGGATGCAGACCTGATTGTCAATATTGAAGAAGATAACATCTGCGCTGACAAAGAAAAAGTATCAAAAATAATTACAAAAAGCTTCAAAACAGAGTCAGGCAAAAAGCTTGCAGAAAAACTTTATCTGAAATTAAAATTTTGATTGACTGAAAGTCAGAAAAAAGTTATAAATAAAACACATGAGTCCAAAGGAAAGTTTCAAAGAAAAGATTTCAATCTTCTACGAACTCTGGGATTTTATGAAAGTCAGGAAAAAGTGGTGGCTTGGTCCCATAATCGTAATTCTTCTGCTTTTAAGCCTTCTCATTATATTTACTGAAGGCTCAGCCTTAGCACCATTCATCTACGCTATATTTTAAAAACTATTCCTTCACCTTTTTTTATTTAAAAACTCAAGATTATATTTTTCTATCAACCCTTCGTCTGCAAAGCTGTAGTAGCGGTTATCGCCTACTATTATATGGTCTAAGACCCTAATCTTCATTATGTTACCTGCTGCAACAAGCTCGCCTGTAACCTCCTTGTCTTTCTCGCTTGGTTGCGGGTCTCCTGAAGGATGGTTGTGAACAAAAATAAGCGAAGCTGCGCTATATCTCATTGCAAGGCTCAAAACCTCCCTTGGATAAACAGAGCTTGAATTCAGAGTCCCTTCAAACAGGTTTTGAATCTCAAGTATACGGTTTTTAGAATTAAGAAAAATTACCTTAAATGTTTCCCTTTTTAAATCACGCATAGACAAGTAAAGATAATCAAACAAGTCTCTTGAAGAGGTAATAACAGGCTTTTCTGATACCTTCTCTTTGAGCAACTCCTCTGCCACTTCCTTTACAAGTTTTATCCCAAAGGCATTGTAATGACCAATCCCCTTAACCTCCTGAAGCTCACACAAATCAGCTTCAAGAACACCTCTTAAGCTTTTAAATTTTTTAATCGCTTCTTTTGCCGGTTCTTTGCAATCCTTACGCGGAGTCCCAAGGGTGAGAAGAAGTTCTATAATCTCGTAATCGTGAAAACTATTTAACCCTGAGTTTAAAAACTTATTGCGAAGTCTTTTTCTGTGCCCCTCACTATTATGTTTAGGTTTCTCCATTGTCTTGCCTTCATTATGCCGGATTCTAAAATTAAACCCTTTTCCTCCCCTCTTTAATAGACTAATTTAGTTAAAATATCTTGCAAAGAAACCTGCAACAAACCCTTATTCCCTTGACAAAGCTCATTGTTTTTTTTTATTTCTATACAATACCTTTCTTGATAAAATCTTTTGAATTCCGGAGAAAAAGGAAAAGTGGGAATAAAAGGAAGAATTAATGAAAAGAACAGGGGGATTTTTGTAGGCTTGACGCTTTTTGCCCTTTCCCTGCTTGTAATTGTTGACATTGGGATAGTAAAGCTCACGAATTCTCAGTTTTTTAGTGGTAAGTTCATTGCAATTTTCAACCTGATTCTGTCAGCAATCATAGGAAGTTTTGGAGTCATCATATTGTTTCTTGTTGCAGCGCTTTTCTTTAACTGGCGCATCCCGTGCTTTTCATTCAGCCAGAAAATTTACCATAGAATAGTTTTCCCCCTCATAATCCTTTCAGGCAGGATACTCAATATCTCCAAGGAAACAATACAGCAGTCATTGATAGATATTAACAACAGTATTGTAAGATTAAGAGGGATTAAGGTGAAACCTGAGGAACTCCTTCTCCTTCTGCCCCATTGCCTTCAGAATTCAAACTGCAGGATAAAGCTCGCAAATAACCTTATCAATTGCGAAAAATGCGGAGAATGCACAATCAAGGAACTCTGTGAGATTGGAATAAACCGGAAAATCATGTTATCCCTTGCAAAGGGAGGAACTGAAGCAAGGAAAATTCTTGGAGAAATCAAGCCAAAAGCAGTAATAGCAGTGGCGTGTGAAAGGGATTTAATATCAGGAATAATTGATTCCTACCCCTTGTCTGTTTTTGGAATTATCAATGACAGGCCCTTTGGGTATTGCAAGGATACCTGCATAAATTTAGATGCAATAAAGGAAGGGATTGAACTTTTTCTAGGAGAGTACAGTGCTTTTTGACATATTGCAGTACCCTAACCCGATTTTAAAGAAGAAAGCAAATAAAGTAGATATTGTTGACAAGGAGGTTCAAAGGCTTCTTGATGACATGGTTGAAACAATGTACAATGCCCCCGGAATTGGCCTTGCGGCTCCTCAAATAGGAAAATCAATGAAAGCAATTGTTGCTGACATAAGCCCAAAGAATGAGAGCGGGGAACTGATAAAGTTAATCAATCCTGTAATTGTTCATGCTGAGGGTGAAGAGATTATGGAGGAAGGATGTTTGAGCGTTCCGGGATTTACAGAGTTTGTTAAAAGAGCTCAAAAGATAGTTGTAAGAGGACTGAATGAAAAA
>MGDH01000022.1:191953-193071 GCA_001790855.1 Candidatus Schekmanbacteria bacterium RIFCSPLOWO2_02_FULL_38_14
ATAGAAATTGTTGCTGAAGGGCTTCTTGCAAGGGTTTTTCAGCACGAAATTGACCACATCAATGGAAAACTTTTTGTTGACCATTTAAGCACTCTGAAAAAACAGATTTTTAAACGCCAGATGAAAAAACAGATAAAAGGGGGATAAACCATGAAGGTCATTTTTATGGGCACCCCTGAATTTGCCATTCCAAGTCTTGAAGCAATCCACAAAAAAGGCTATGAAATATTATCCGTTATAACCCAGCCTGATAAGCCAAAAGGAAGGGGAATGCATATCACACCCTCTCCTGTAAAACAGTTTGCACTCAAAAATGACATACAAACAATGGAGCCTTTTAAAATCAAAGAGGGCAGGTTCATAGACATAATAAGCGGGCTCAATCCTGACATAATAGTTGTTGTGGCTTATGGTAAAATTCTTCCCATGGAACTTCTTGAAATCCCTCCAATGGGCTGCATAAACCTCCATGCCTCTCTCCTGCCAAAGTACCGGGGCGCAGCGCCGATTAACTGGGCAATAATAAACGGTGAAAAAGAAACAGGTGTGACAACCCAGAAAATGGCATTAAAGCTGGATTCAGGAGATATCCTTCTTCAGGAAAAAACTGAAATACTTGAAACTGAGACTGCAGGAACTTTACATAACCGTTTGAAAATCATAGGTGCATCTCTCATTGTCAGCACCCTCAGCCTGCTTGAGAGAAAAAGTATAAATCCAATACCTCAGGATGAATCCATGGTTACTTTTGCGCCTCTCCTTAAAAAAGAAGACGGACTCATAGACTGGAACAAAAGCGCAGCAGCTATTTTGAACCTGATGCGGGGAACAAATCCATGGCCCTCTTCCTATACCTTTCTTTCAGGAAAGCTCTTTAAAATCTGGAAGGCATCTCTTGTTAATCGCAGCTCAGACAGCAGAACAGGAACAATTACCAGCAACAGAGAAACTTTTTTAGTTCAGACAGGAGATAATCTCCTCTCACTTGAAGAGGTACAGCTTGAAGGACACAAAAGAATGTCTGCAAGGGATTTTCTGATTGGGAAATCGATTCCTCCAAGCTTTGACACTACAGGAAAGCTATACTGATTTTTTCTCCGGGTTTAATTCTAAATCTT
>MGDH01000023.1:0-17741 GCA_001790855.1 Candidatus Schekmanbacteria bacterium RIFCSPLOWO2_02_FULL_38_14
TCAAAATAAACTTTATACCGTTACTGACATTTTTACTCGGCAGTTAACTGACATATTGACTTGGCTTTAACATGAAATTAAAAGTAATCCATTATATCTATTTTTATTCCTAAAAATGTAGAAACAAGCCTTTAGGCTTGTTAATAACAGACCTGAAGGTCTGTTTCTACAATTTAGATTTTTATATTTGAAATAACTTTATAGAAGATATGAAAGATGAAAAATAAAATTTATAAAGTTATATTTTAATCGTTTTTCCCAGCTAATTTCTTTTTCCTCATTATTGTCATCATGAAGATTGCAAAAACTATCAATATAAGGCTTATGAGCTGGGAAGTGGATAATAATCCATTTAAAACAAACCCTCTTTCATCACCCCTGAAGAATTCAACCGTAAACCGCATTACTGAATAAAGGATTATATATGTCCATGCTATCTGGCCATCAAATTTTTTAAATTTTTGAAACCAGTTGAGAAAAAGAAATATAATAAAATTTGAAAGAGATTCATAAATCTGTGTTGGATGAACAGGAATATTCAGCACGGGCTGGGCAAGGGAATCCGGATTTTTAAATGTTACTGCCCATAGGATATTTGTCTCTTTTCCGTAGCAGCATCCGGCAAAGAAACAACCGAATCTTCCTAATGTGTGGGCAAGAGGAATTGCCGGAGCAAAAAGGTCAAGGGTTTTCCATATTGGCAATTTATTCTTTTTTATTAAAAAATATCCTGTTGCAAATGCAGTTAGAAATCCACCGTAAAAGACCAGCCCTCCTTCCCAGATTTTAAAGATTCCAAGAATGTCACCTTCAAAATTCCTGTATTCAATAATTACATAAAAAATTCTTGCCCCTAAAATTCCTGAGAGGACCAAATATATAGTTATGTCCAGAATCTTCTGGTAGCCCAATCCGTTATATTTTGCCTGTTTTGATAAATAAAAAAGGGCAAGAAGTATTCCAAAAGCAATCAATACGCCATAGGTGTGAATCTTTAGCGGTCCGATGGAGAAAAGAGTTGGGTGCAAATCAATAAATCCTTTCTTTTGAAATTTTAATCACAAAAACAAAGTTTAAATGACATTCTCGGTCAACCTGTTGAGTTTTGTTGTTTGGGATTGGGAGAATGTATATTAAATTACAATTGTCTAAGTCAAGGTAAAAAAATAATATCTTATGATGCTTGACAACTTGAGAGTCAAAGGCGTATATATGCGCAAATTTTTTTTTAACATAAGACTAATTATGGAGGGTTTAGGTGAGAAGATATAAAAAGTTATTTTCATTATTGCTTGCAGGAATATTTCTTTTTTCGTTTTTCAACTTTACAGAGGCGAAGAAGACAAGGAAACAGAAAAAGGTTTCCAAACCGCGTATTGCTTCTTCAAAACCTTTGGTTTCTAAAAATTTTGTAGGAGCGGCTGAAGACCTTCCAGTCAAGTCATCAATCCTTGTTGAGGCTGAAACAGGGCAGATACTGTTTGAAAAAAATCCTCATGAAAAACTTCCACCTGCAAGCATTGTGAAACTAATAACAATGCTTGTGGTCATGGAAAGAGTAAAAGAGGGAAAGGTCAAACTGACAGACGAGGTGAAAGTCAGCAGCTATGCTGCTCAGATGGGAGGCTCTCAGGTTTTCCTTCAGGAGGGTGAAGTCTTTCCATTGGAAGAGATGATGAAAGCAATTACAATAGCCTCAGCAAATGACGCTTCTTATGCAGTGGCAGAGTTTATAGACGGAAGTGAAGAGGCTTTTGTTGAAACAATAAATGAAAGGGCAAAAGAGCTTGGAATGAAGGACAGCCATTTTGTAAATACACATGGGCTTCCTCCTGAAAGGGGAGAGACTGAACAGAACCTTACATCTGCCTATGATCTCTCTTTAGTGGCAAGAGAGCTTATTAAATACCCTGCTATATTGCAGTGGTGTTCGATTCGGCAGGAAAAATTCAGGGGCGGGAAGTTTACCCTGACTAACACCAACAAATTGATAGAAAAATATGATGGCATGGACGGGTTTAAAACAGGATATACAGAAGAGGCTGGGTTCTGTCTTGTTGCTACTGCCAAGAGAGGGGAGAGAAGGCTGATATCTGTTGTGCTTGGCGCGGAAAGCAACAAAGAAAGATTTGCAGAGACAAAAAGGCTTCTTGATTACGGGTTTAATTTTTTCAGAAAAATAACAGCCTTTAAAAAAGGCGAGATTGTCGGAGATGTTCCTGTTGAGAATGGCGAGGCAAAAAAAGTTAAGGTTGAAGTGCCAAAGGATGTATTTGCTGTTGTTAAGAAAAAGGATGAGAAGAGGGTAGAAAAAAAGTTTTCAGGTGTGTCCCAGTTGACTGCACCGGTAAAAAAAGGGGTTAAGGCGGGCGTTGTTACAGTAACTTTAGATGGTAAAGTTATTGCAAAGGCAGATGCTGTGGCATCAAAAGATGTGGAAAAAGCAAAGTTGATTTTGAGGATATTGCGGAAGCTTGGGCTGTCGTGGATTTTGTATGATGAGGAGTAGGAAGATGTCCATCGCAGTCATGCAAAAACTGAAACTACCCTTGACAATTCAAAGAAATTAAATAAGTGGAAATAATGGAACCGTTGTACTAGCTTGATAATTCAGTAACTCTTTGACGACAGGTTTCATAATCTCAGCGATTCTTATGTTTTTAAGAGTTTTGCTTGCGATCTCCACTGCATTTTTTGCAGCTGCTTCCCATGATTTTTCAATTGTTCCTACCAGTTCGATAATCTTATAAATACTTTCAGCCATGACTTTCCTCCTTAATAGAAATTAAAAAGGGACAGATTTATTTCAATCTGCCTCGCAGTTAATACCACCAATAACAGATTCAAGATAAATTATATTACCCGAATCTTTTCCCAGTCAACAGATAAACGAGAAAAACAGATAACCGCTATGATTGTTTCAGATGCGGAGTGAGGAGAGAAAAAAGAAGAAAAAATAAAATCCCCCCCCTGCTGCAAGAGCAGGGAGGAATTTTCATTCAATTATAGCTTTGCTACATTGATTGCTTTGGGACCTTTTGGGCCTTTTTCAATGTCAAAACTGACCTTGTCGCCCTCTGCAAGAGTTTTAAATCCATCACCCTGTACAGAAGTATGGTGGACAAAAGCGTCATTTCCATCTTCATTTGTAATGAATCCAAAGCCTTTGCTGTCGTTAAACCACTTCACTGTTCCTTGTGCCATTTCTTCAACCTCCTTTACTGTAAATTAAAATCTTAGAAAGCCATAACAAAAAAAAGACCACAAAGGCAAAAGTCTTTGTGGTCTCATAAACGTCAAAAACTTCTAAAATTCCAATATTTTTGTAACCTTTCCTTAAAATTTAGTCAAGAAATAAATGAACTTTTCTTTCCATTTGCCTTTTTTGCCATCTTACGATATCTTTTCTCCATAGACCTGTCTGCGTGCCACGCACAGGCAGGAGCGACCTCCTCCCTGCCTGCGGCAGGCAGGTAAATTTTGGTTTTCAGTTAATTCAGTTAATTAAGTCTAACCGAGGTCGCTTCCTACTTCAACAATTGAAAGGGACATGACCATGGTCTGGACAAAACTAAAAAAATATTTTATGTATAATTAATAAAGCGAAACTAGCCATGAAGAAAGAAAATGTTTTATCAATAATTTTAATAATTTATTTAACTGGCTGTGCTGTCCATCTGGTGCCTAAAGGTAATCCTGAAATAAAAATTTCACCTTCTGGTCTAATGGTTGAGCAAGAATCGCGAGGGATTAAAGTATCTGTGGATGGAGGAATGAGTAAATTTACAAAATTTGACAAATATACTCCTGTATTTTTGATAATAAAGAATAATACAGATAAAATAATCAGCCTTGAATACGGAAATTTCACAATAAAAGATGAAGCAAATAATATTTACAAACCTTTTTCCATAAAAGAGGTTATTGGAAGCGTTGAACATAATAAGCCTTTCCAATTAGCTAAATGGGATGGAAGATTTATAGGTAATAACAGAAAGGTATTGGTAAATAAAAATAATGGAGTATTTTTAGTTAAAGAAAATGGATGGAAAGTTGTGAAGGATGATTCTAAAGGGAAGAAGAGGGGTTATGTGTTTATCTATCCATTTTATGACCCATTTTACAATCCATTTTTTGACTATCCTTTTTATCCCTATGGTCCTTATAGCCCCTACTATGGGAGAATGTTTTATCCTTATGATTATTACTATTACTATGGATATTATAATCCATATAGACCATATACTTCTCCGTATTACAGAGAAGATTATTATACTCATCTGCCAATGGATATCCTCCCTCACAGGGAAGTTAGCGGATATCTATATTTTCCACAGGTGCTTAAGACAGCAAAGGATGAAATCAGGCTTTCAGTGGATATAGAAGAAGCTGAAAGAGTGATGGAGTTTTCCTTCAAAATCAATAAATAACTTACCTGCCGGTTTTGCTTTCTAATGCCTTTAAAACTCTTTCAGGGGTGATGGGAATCTCTTTTATCCTGACGCCAATTGCGTTTGAAACAGCGTTGGCAATTGCCTGAGAGGTGCACTGAATCGGACCCTGTCCAACTTCCTTTGCTCCAAAAGGACCATAGGGGTCATTTGTTTCAACAATTATTGTCTCTATGTCAGGCATTTCAATTGGCCTTGGAGTTCTGTAATCAAGAAAAGACGGATTCATTACCACGCCATTGTCCATTAAACATTCTTCATAAAGGGTTTGTCCCATACCAGAAAAAACCTGGCCCTCAATTTGTCCTTCAACTGCCATTGGATTAATGGCAAAGCCTACATCGTGGGCAGCAGTCATCTTTAATAATTTTACAAATCCGGTCTCCGGGTCAACTTCGACCTCAGCAATCTGTGCGCCAAAGGAGTAAGCCATTGAAGAGTTGCCTTCAAGGGTTTTAGGGTCTGCTGCCTGAATTGGAGGATTGTAAAATCCCTTACCCATTATGTATCTTCCCTCAGCCGAGTTAAGGGCTTCACTAACAGCATCAGAAAAGTTCATTGTTTTATCAGGATTCTTTTTAGATGAGATTTTCCCATTTCTGAAGAGCAGATCTCCTTGTTTTACCGCTAATTTTTCCGCAGCAATTTTTGCAATCTGCTTTTTGGCATCCAGAGCGGCTTTTTTGACTGCGTTTCCTGTTGTAAATGTTCCCCTTTGGGAAATTGCGCCTATATCAAGGGGAGTGATGTCTGTATCTCCTGCAACAACCTGAATATCCTCAAGCCTTATTCCAAGGGTTTCAGCAGCTATTTGAGCCATGGCTGTATATGAACCCTGTCCCATATCCGGAAGCCCTGTGAACAGATGTACTGTGCCATCTTCCTGAATTTTAAGAAAAGCTGCGGACGTGTCATATAAAAACATTCCCTTGCCACCGGAACGAATCATCCCGCATCCAATGCCAATGCCTCTTAATTTTGGAAGTTTGCCATATTTCTTTTTCCAGTTGCTTTTCTTTGCAGCTTTTTTAATACATTCAGTCAAACCACAGCTTGCGTAATGCATCTTGCTTGGAGTCGTATATCCTTTTGTAACAGCATTTTTCAGATTAATCTCTACCGGGTCAATTCCTAAATCCTGCGCAATCTGGTCAATCTGGCTTCCAAAGGCAAATCGCTGCGCAACCATACCTGCACCGTGGTGGAAGAAGTATGGATGGTTATTTGTGTAAACAAGTTTTCCCTCGCATTTAGTGCCTTTTATTTTATAAAGCATCTGGAGATTAATGGCAAGGAACCTCAGAACTATAAACTGTGTGGCAAGATATGCTCCGGAATCTATGGTAAAATTACTGTGCACTGCGCAAAGAGTGCCGTCTTTTTTAACGCCGGTTTTAAGGTCTATTAAATATTTTCCTCCTCCCCTGTAGACAAGAAATTCTTCATCGCTTGAAAACCTTAGCCTTACAGGTCTTCCGGTTTTCTTTGAGAGCATGGCTGCAATGTAATGATATGAGCGGTCGCTTCCTCTTCCGCAGAAAGCGCCACCCACATTTTGAGTTATGATTCTGACCCTGTTCTCAGATAGTTTAAAATTTGAAGCCATATTTTTCTGGATAAAATGGGTAGATTGGATTGGTGTCCAGATTGATAACTTTTCGGAAGAATCAAAGTGGGCAATGCACATATGATGCTCTGAGAAACAGCTATGGGTTGGATAAATTACAAACCTGTCCTCTCTCACATATTCAGACTCGGCAAACCCCTCTTCAACATTTCCGAAAGATATGTTTATATTGTCTGGTATGTTATCATCGTAAAACTCATGAACTTTTGGAGATTCCTTTTTAAGGGCTTCTTCCATGTCAAAAACAGCAGGAAGAGGTTCATAATCCACCTTTATTAATTCTAAGGCTTCTATTGCTGTATTTTCATCAACAGCAGCTACAGCAGCGACCTCATCTCCGATGAACCTGACTTTATCGCTTGCCAAAACTGTTTCATCAGGACCAGCATAAATCCCTTCAGTATCTTTATTCAGTAAAATGGCTTTGACTCCCTGAAGCTTTTCAGCCCTTGATATATCTATGTTGAGAATCTTGGCATGGGCGTGAGGGCTTCTCAGAATTTTGCTAAAAAGCATTCCCGGAAGGATTATGTCTTCAGAAAACTTTGCCTCTCCTGTTGCTTTTACTGCAGCATCCACCCTTGGCAGGCGTTTGCCAACTACAGAGTATTTGTCAGATTTGATTGCCACTCAGGAGTTCCTCCTTATTGTTTCCTCTAAAATAATCTTGTGGACAGGCAGGTTTCTGCCCGTTTTTGGGCGAACACGAGGTTCGCCCCTACTCATAACAAAATCTAAAAAAGTAATGTAGAAACACACCTTTAGGTGTGTTAATTTTTTTTATAAAATAGATTAACAGGTCTAAAGACCTGTTTCTACATAATTTATTTCCATGAGTGAAAGGTGAAACTTAAAACACGCAATTTATCCTTTAAATTTTCCAGATTACACTACTTTCCCTCACTCACTGCTTCTACCGCTTCAAATATTTTCTTATAGCCGGTGCAGCGGCAGAAATTACCTGCAAGGGCTTTTTTTATCTCGTCTCTATTGGGCATGGGATTTTTATCAAGGAGTCCTTTTACTAACATTATCATTCCTGGCGTACAATGACCGCACTGTATTGCTCCATGTTTTATAAAAGACTCCTGAATCGGATGCAAAGAACCTTTTTCTGAAATGCCTTCAATGGTCAGAATGTCCATTCCCTCTGCTTCAAAAGCCAAAACAAGGCAGGAAAGTACAGGAACTCCATTAATAAGCACAGTACATGCCCCGCATGTTCCAGTTTCACAGCTCTTTTTTGTTCCGGTGTACTGCAGGTTTTCGCGAAGGACCTCAAGAAGGGTTCTGCTTGGCTCAATAGCGACTTCGTAAATATCCCCATTAACTTTTAATTTAATTAACCTTTTCACAATAACTACACCTTTCTTATTCTCCAGCTAATTACAAATGAATTTCAAAGTTCAAAGCTCAAATTTCAAATGAAATCCAAAACCTTCTCTATCCCTCTCTTTACCAATGTTTCTGCCATCTTTCTTTTGTAAGAAGGGGATGCCCATAGGTATGGAATTACTTTTATCTCCTTTGATGCAGCTTTTGCGACTTCATTGATTAAATCAGCACTGATTTTTTTCCCCTTTAGCATGTTCTCAGCCTCTGTTGTTCTTATTGGGAATGAAGTTACTGCACCGGTAACAATTCTTGCATCCCTGCAAACTTTATTATTTTCAAGGGTAATTTTAATAGCTGTATTTGCAATGGGGTATTCAATTCCATCCCTGAAAGCGAGACGGGAAAAAGAGCTTTTTCCATCCTGTGAATCTTCAGGAATAAGGATTTCAGTCAGTATTTCATCTTCTTTGAGTATATTTACAGGTTCTCCTGTTTTGGAGTAGAACTCATCAAGAGGGATTGTTTTAGATGTTCCTTCAGAATTTAAAATTTTTACTTTTGCATTAAGCGCCATCAAGGCAGTGGCAGTATCTGATGAGAATACAGCGTTACACCTATTGCTTCCTTTTATTACATGGCAGACAGAACCTTTGGTTTTAAAGCAAAGAGGTTTTGCGTCTCTCCAAAGCTGTGTCTGGTTATAGTACCAGCATCTGGAATCAAGACAGATGTTTCCACCTATGGTTCCCGTATTTCTGATTTGCTGGGAAGCAACAGAGTCCGCTGCTAAGGAAAGAATAGGATATTTTTTGATGATTATATCAGCTTTTGCAACTGATTGCAATGTTGACATGGGACCTATCTTAAGCCCTTTTCCTGAGAGATATTCAAATCCCTTCAGTTCTTTTATTTTTCTAAGGCTCACAAGATGGGCAGGTTTTTTTGCCCTTTGTTTCATTGCCACAAGAAGGTCAGTTCCTCCTGCAAGGATTTTTGCATTTCCCTTATGTTCTTTCAGGACAGAACACGCTTCCCTGACAGTTTCAGGGCAGTGATAATCAAATTTTGGCAACCGCACAGAATTTTTCCTTTGAAAAATTGGAATTAAAATAAAAAAAATAACTCTTGATGTCAACAAGAAATAACTTTCTCTTGACTTAAAAAAAATTATTTATAATATTTTAACACTCATTTCAAAAAGCAACTTTGTGGCTTGGTTCAATAATCTATAATTGTGGAAATGGAGAAAATGGGTAATTCAAGAAAATATTTTTTAAAAAGTGAGATAATAAATCCTGAACCTATTCAAGGGGACTTGAATGTTTCAGAACTTGTTGATAAATATTTTCTTGCTTATAACAGCAAGAGGATAAAGGAGATATGCCAGCTTCTTACAAAAAAGGTTTTAAAGAAAGATGTAACTGTAGGACTCAGTCTTTCAGGGGCATTGACTCCTGCAGGACTTGGCAGGTCTGTTGTAGTTCCTCTCATTAAAAGCGGGTTTGTTGACTGGATAACTTCAACAGGTGCAAACCTCTACCACGATACACACTTTGGATTGAACCTTGAAC
This sequence comes from Candidatus Schekmanbacteria bacterium RIFCSPLOWO2_02_FULL_38_14, assembly GCA_001790855.1. Taxonomy (NCBI): domain Bacteria; phylum Candidatus Schekmaniibacteriota; species Candidatus Schekmanbacteria bacterium RIFCSPLOWO2_02_FULL_38_14. The sequence goes on from MGDH01000023.1 coordinate 8,985, forward strand.
TCAGGCAGGGGAGCCCGTTTTTAGACGACACAGAACTTAAAAATGAAAAAATAGTCAGAATCTATGACATAATATTTGACTATGATGTCCTTCTTTCTACAGACAGGTTTTACCGTGAGATTCTCAGGTTGCCAGAATTCCAGAAAGAGATGGGTACAGCAGAGCTGCATTATCTTATAGGGAAATATCTTTTTGAGCGTGAAAAAGCTCTCGGGATAAAAATACCAACTCTTCTCTCATCTGCTTACCAGTATGGAGTTCCGGTATACACGCCTTCTCCAGGAGACAGCTCAATAGGAATGAACATTGCAGAGGTTATTCTTTCAGGAGGAAAGCTGAGAGTTTGTCCCTTTCTGGATGTAAATGAGACTGCAGCAATAGTTCTTGATGCTAAGAGAGCAAAGGGTAAGAGTGCGGTATTGATTGTGGGAGGCGGGGCGCCAAAGAATTTTATGCTTCAGACTGAGCCTCAGATACAGGAGGTCCTGAAGCTTGATGAAAAGGGACATGATTATTTTATGCAGATAACAGATGCAAGGGCTGATACAGGAGGGCTGTCAGGGGCAACTCCTTCTGAAGCAGTCAGTTGGGGAAAAGTTGATGAAGAGATGCTGCCCGATGCAGTAGTCGCATATATTGATTTTACAGTAGCTTTGCCAGTTATTACCAGTTATGTTCTATCAAAGGCAAAGCCACGAAAGCACAAGAGACTTTATGATAAGAGAGAAGAGTTATTAGGAAGGCTTCAAAAAGAGTTTTTAAAAAAACCATGAAAGTCTTTTTTATGATTACAGCGATCAAATAAGAGATTACACAGAAAATCCCCTCTTAGTCCCCCCTTTAGTAAAGGGGGGTGGTGGGGGGATTTAAATCTGTGTAATCACATTTATGAAAGAAGTGAATAAATATGGAATACAGGGCATGGTTTCAGTGTATAAATGATTGTGAAGGGAAGTATGAGTTAAATGAGATAATTTATAACTGCCCCAAATGTGGGGATCTTCTCAGCGTAAGGCACGATATGAATAAGCTAAAGAAGAGAAGCGCATGGCAGTGGATGAAGCTTTTTGACGAGAGGTATCGCAGGGGCAAATGGCCCTATGGAAGCGGTGTGTGGGGTAAAAAAGAAATGGTCTGCCCCAATCTGGAGAACAGTAATATAGTTTCCATGTATGAAGGTAACAGCAATGTATTCTGGGCTGAACGTTTAGGAAAAGAAATAGGGGTGGAAGACCTTTGGGTGAAACAGTGCGGAAACAGCCATACGGGTTCTTTTAAAGATTTGGGAATGACTGTGCTTGTTTCAATGGTGAAGCAGATGATATCAGAAGGAAAAAAGATTACTGCTGTTGCATGCGCTTCAACAGGAGATACCTCAGCCGCTTTAGCTGCTTATGCTGCTGCTGCCGGAATTCAGGCAGTTGTTTTTCTTCCAAGGAATAAAGTTTCCAACGCCCAGCTGATTCAGCCAATCGCAAACGGTGCGCTGACTCTTTCGCTTGATACTGATTTTGATGGATGCATGAAGATAGTTCAGGAAGTATGCAGGAAGAACAATATATATCTGGCAAATTCTATGAATTCCCTGAGAATTGAAGGACAGAAGACAGTAAGCATTGAACTTGTCCAGCAGTTTGACTGGGAAGTTCCTGACTGGATTATAATTCCAGGAGGAAATCTTGGAAATGTCAGCGCCCTTGGCAAGGGATTTTTACTTATGAGAGATTTGTGGATGATAAAAAAACTTCCAAGAATTGTATGCGCTCAGGCAGAAAAAGCAAACCCATTGTACCTGAGTTATTTAAAGGGTTTTGATGAGTTTAAGCCTATTCATGCAAAAAAAACCCTTGCAAGCGCTATCCAGATAGGAAATCCGGTGAGTTTTAAAAAGGCTGTTAAGGTGCTGAAGGAGTTTAACGGAATTGTTGAGCAGGCTTCTGAGCAGGAGTTAGCTGATGCTTCAGCAAGGGCTGACAGAACAGGGCTTTTTAATTGCCCTCATACAGGTGTTGCTTTAGCAGTATTACTCAAGCTTATTAAAAAGAAAGCCATAAAACCAAATGAAAGGGTAATTGTCATATCCACTGCCCACGGCTTGAAGTTCACTGAGTTCAAGCTCAACTACCATGAAAGCAGGCTTAAAAATATAGAGCCTCATTATGCAAACCTTCCGGTAGAGCTTCCTGCAAAATATGATGTTGTGCGGGATACCATATTCCGTGAGCTTGAGAAGAAGGAGAAGAAAAAAAGAAGCTAATGTCAAAGATCTGGATTCCTGCTTTCGCCTGTCTGCCGACAGGTAGGTAGGAATGACAGAAAATAGAATCGTCTGAACCTTAATTATAAATTCAAAGAAGCTCTCTCCTCAAGATGGTACTTATACTGAAGCTCATACAGTTTGTTATATATTCCTCCAAGGTTTAAAAGTTCCCTGTGGGTTCCAATCTCCTTTACCATTCCCTTGTGCAGGACTATTATCCTGTCAGCGCGTTGGATGGTTGAAAGGCGATGGGCTATTATTATTGAAGTCCTTCCCTCCATTAGTTTAAAAAGGGCTTCCTGTATCATGCTTTCAGTTACTGTATCAACGCTTGAAGTTGCTTCATCAAGGATAAGAATTTTAGGGTTAAAGACCAGAGCTCTTGCAAATAAGAGAAGCTGTTTTTCTCCTGAAGATAAATTTTTGCCCAACTCTTTTACAGGCTCATAGTATCCTTCCGGGAGTTTTGAAATGAAGTTGTGGGCATTGACAAGTTTGCATGCTTCGATTACTTCATCATCCTTTATGGATATTTCACCAAGCCTGATATTGCTCATTATATCACCTGAAAACAGAAAAACATCCTGAAGCACTATGCTAATCTGCTTTCGCAGCCAGAGTTTATCAAATTCCCTGATATCAGTTCCATCAAGCTTTATCACGCCTTTTTCAATGTCATAAAATCTGCTCAGAAGTTTTATTATCGTTGATTTTCCAGCACCTGTTGCTCCAACAATTGCAATTTTTTCACCCGGGTTTATCCTGAAACTGATATCTTTAAGGACATAGTTATCAGGGGTATATGAGAAATAAACATTTTTAAAAACTATCCCACCCTCAAGGCTGTCCGGTTTTTTCTTTTCAGTAAAAACCTCTTCTTTCTCTTCCATCAGGTTAAATATTCTTTCAGAAGATGCCATTGCCTGCTGCATAATGGCATATTTTGTTGAAAGGTCCCTGATGGGCCTGAAAAACTTTTCAATATATTCTATAAAGGCGACAAGGACTCCGAATGTAAGGGTCTGTTTTATTATCTGCCCTCCTCCAAACCAGATAATGAGGGCAACAGCAATTGAACCAATGAGCTCGACAAAGGCGTAGAGGAATGAATCGTAATAAACTGATTTGATGTTTGGAGCGAGATATTCATTGTTTATCTTCTGAAACTGCCTGAAATTTTTCTTTTCCCTGTTAAAGAGCTTTACTGTTTCAGAGCCTGTTATGTTCTCATTAAGGAATGAGTAGAGGTCAGAAAGTTTTGTTCTTATTACTCTGTTGGCTTCCCTTGATTTAGTTCTGAAGATTACGGCAACAATGGCAAGAAGAGGGACAACTGTAAACGTTACAAGCGCAAGTTCTCTATTCATTTTCAACATCACTATCATGATTCCAATAAGAATAAAAAAGTCTCCGGCAAATCCTGCTATTCCTGCAGTAAACATTTCGCTCAGCGATTCAACATCGTTTGTGACCCTTGAGACAAGCCCTCCGACAGGATTTTTGTCAAAAAAAGAATATGGCATTTTCTGAAGATGGGTGAAAAGTTTGATTCTCAGGTCCTGGATAACTCTTTGTCCTGCTAACTGGAGGATATACTGCTGGGCAAAGGTTAAAAGATACTGGGTTATAAGAGCACCAAGAAAGGCGAGTGCTAAGAAGTTTATTCCTTTCAAGTTTCCTTTGATAATATGCCTGTCAATTGCGAGCTTGATAATATAAGGCTGGGAGAGCATGAGTACAGCTATTAATGGTAGTATCAAGAGCGAAAGAAAAATCAGCATTTTATAAGGCGAGAAATAGCCCCATATTTGTTTCAAAAGCTTCAGATCATAGATTTTCATATTCTGAAGGTCATCATCAAACTTCTCAAAACTGCCATGATATTCACTCATTGTTCAACATTCCTTAAAATTTGCACCTGCTCGTCATTGCGAGCTACCGAAGGGAGCGTGGCAATCTCAAATCCCCTTCTATCCCCCTTTTCTAAAGGGGGAGAAAAGGGAGATTGCTTTGCTATTGCTCGCAATGACAACAAAAAATAATTTATCCCTTTTAATCTGTGTAATTTTTTTAAAATCTGTGTAATCATCTTTCACGCAACCTCCTCCAATTCCTGCATTATCAGTTGCTGGTTGTAGAGTTCATAATATATTCCGTTTAAAGCAAGAAGTTCTTCGTGAGTTCCAATCTCGCGAATCTCTCCATTTTCCATAACAACTATTCTGTCAGAATTTTTGATAGATTGAATACGGTGGGTTATGAAAATAGTGGTTTTGCTTCCTATAATCTGTTTTAAGTTTTTCAAAATATCTTTTTCAGTATCAGCATCAACACTTGAGATAGGGTCGTCAAAAATAAAAATAGATGCCGGAGAAATTATTGACCGGGCAAGACAGATTCTTTGTTTCTGTCCTCCTGACAGGTTAACGCCTCTTTCGCCTATCATTGTGCTGAAGCCTTCAGGGAAACCGTCAACATCTTTTGAAAGCTCCGCTATATCAGATGCCTGTTTGAGTTTTTCGCTGTTTTCTGTCTCGTCTGCATAGGCAACATTTTCACTAATGGTTGTATTGAAGAGAAATGACTCCTGCGGAACATAGCCTACAGATTTTCTCAGAGTATTTAGGGAGAGCTTTGTGATGTCAATTCCGTCAATAAAAATCTTTTCTTTTTCAACTTCAAAAAGACGCAGAAGCAGTTTTGCCAGCGTGCTTTTCCCTGACCCTGTCCTTCCTACTATTGCGATTGATTCTCCTTCTGATATGTTTAGGTTTATATTTTTTAATGCTTCAACAGGAGAACCGTTGCCGTTTCTGTCCTCAGGATATGAAAAGCTCAGGTTTTTAATTCCGATGTTGCCGCTTAGTGTTTCAAGTTCAATTGTTTCGTTGTTGTCAGCAATTTTTGGTTCTTCTCTTAAGATTTCACAGATTCGCTCAAATGAGGCAAGACCTCTCTGGATGAGAGCAAATATCCATCCAAGCGCAATTGAAGGCCAGATTAAGAGTGCGAGGTAACCGTTGAATGCAACAAAATCACCCAGCGATATTTCATTTGACACAACCATCCTTCCTCCCTGCCAGAGGATGATAAGTGTTCCGATACCTCCGAGCGTTCCCATCAGTGGGAAAAGTGTTCCCATCATTGTGACTATTTTCATCTTGCTTTTTAAATACTCACGGTTCATTTTCAGAAAACTGTTTTTCTCGTTTTCTTCCTGAACATAGGATTTTATAACCTGGATTCCGCTCATATTCTCCTGCACCTTAGAGCTGATATCACCTAACTGTTCCTGCACAAGTTTTGAGATTTTAAACATCTTTGGAGTAACTTTTTTTACGACAAAAAAGATTACCGGGTAGGGAAGAAGAGACAGGAGTGTCAGTTTTAAGCTTAGTGCAGCCATTGCTATCATTGCAAAAACAAATGTAAATCCTGTGCTGATGATAGTGAGTGTTCCAAAGCCAATAAACATCCTTACAGTAGTGAGGTCATTTGTAGCTCTTGAAATTATGTCTCCGGTTTTTCTGTTCTGATAAAAGGATGGGGACTGCTTCTGGAGATGGCTGAAGAGGTCCTCTCTTATGTCATTTTCCAAGTAACGGCTTGCCCCAAAAAGAAGGTATCTTGAAATTATTCTGAAAATAGTTCCTGCCAGCGCAATTGAGATAATCAGCAAGGCATAGGTTGTGACAGATTTGAGTTCAAGGTTGTTTTTTAGACTTTCAATAGAAAGTTTCAGTATCCAGGGTATAACAAGGCTTGAGGAGTCAAAGATTACTGAAGAGGTAATCCCTCCAATAAACCACCATTTGTATTTTTCAATATAATATTTTAACCGGATGTAATTTTCTTTCAAAAACATCTGCATAGTAATTCTCTTTTGGTGAACTATAATTGTTAGAGGAGGCAATGTCAAATTATTCAAAAAGGGGACGGACTGCCGCCCCCTTTTTGATAGAATTGCGACAATTCAAATGCTAAAAAAACACGACAATTGAAACGCTAAATAATATTGGGTCCTAATGTCAATAAATCCTGCCATAAAAAATATTGACAAATCCAGTGGTATGATATAATGTAATACTGAAGGTGAGCTATGAGCAAAGCAAAAATTGCCATTACATTAGACGAACAATTTATTGAAGATATAGATAGACTTGTCAGTACACATATTTTTCAGAGTCGCAGTCAAGCCATACAGGAAGCAGTGGAAGAAAAACTGAAACGATTGAAACGTACCCGTTTAGCTAGAGAATGCTCCAAACTTGATCTTGATTTTGAAAAGGCAATGGCGGAAGAAGGCATGACTGAGGATTTGAGCCAATGGCCCGAATACTGAGGGGTGATATTAGGTGGGCAGATTTAAACCCTGTGCGGGGCCGTGAGCAGGCAGGCTTACGACCGGTTTTAATTTTGAGTTACGAAATTTTTAATGAACGTTCTGGAACTGTTATTGCCGTGGCTATTACCAGTCAGCCTCAACGTGCAGGGTTTCCTCTCACTCTTGAATTGAAAACAGTAGATTTGCCTAAACGTTCATGGGTTAAAATAAGTCAGATTCGGACTTTTTCCGTGGAGAGAATTGGAAAAATGATTGCCAAAGCAGATCCTGAAGAATTAGACCAGGTCATTGAAGGACTAAACGAAATAATAGGGGCATAACAAATCACTCGTGCGGATGACGTGCCGCCACCGCGCTCTTCGGCGTTGGGCGGCCACTTCGCAGGTGAGACAGATACTTCAAATGCAACATCTCAGACAATGTCGTGTACTGATTGAATCTATCTCAGCAAATTGAGCAAGGAGAGCGGGTTAAGATTAACCCTGACAGAGGCGGTCACGAGAGCAACCGCCTCTTTGCGTTAATGGACCAAGAGGTAACTAAAAAGTAAACTGGTTGCCAGAAAAGAGATGTTCATCATGGACCACAGTTCAACCAATTCAACGATTAACCGCATGGCATTCATCGGCAACTACTTGCCGCGCCAGTGTGGCATCGCCACATTTACTACCGACTTGTGTGAGGCCATCGCCGCCCAATATAGTCAAACAACCTGCATTGCCCTGCCGGTCAATGATATCGAGGCTGGTTACGCCTATCCGACCCGCGTTCGGTTTGAGTTGACTGAGAAAGATATTGACTCGTATCACCGCGCCACCGACTTTCTGAATATCAACAACGTTGACCTCGTGTGCTTGCAACACGAATATGGCATCTTCGGCGGGTTGGCAGGCAGCCACATCCTGGCGCTATTACGTGAATTGCGCATGCCCATCGTCACGACTCTGCATACCATTCTGCACGACCCCGACCCAGATCAGCGACGGGTGTTGGAAGAAGTCGCGGCCCTGTCCAATCGGTTGGTCGTCATGAGTGAGCGCGGCGCGGAATTTTTGCACGAGGTCTATGGTGTGCTGCCGGAGAAGATTGATCTAATCCCCCACGGCATCCCTGATGTACCCTTTGTAGACCCGAGTTTTCACAAAGACCTGTTTGGCGTCGAGGGCAAAATCGTCTTACTTAGCTTCGGCTTGCTCTCGGCGAACAAAGGGATCGAAAATGTCATCGCCGCCCTGCCCGCTATTTTAGCCCGACACCCAAACGTGGTGTACATCATCCTTGGCGCAACCCATCCCCACGTAGTGCGGAATGAAGGCGAAACGTATCGGCTGTTCCTGCAATGGCTGGCTCAGGAGAAAGGCGTGGAAGGGCACGTAATTTTCTACAACCGATTTGTCAGTTCGGAGAAACTCGTTGAGTTTATTGGCGCGGCGGATATTTACATCACGCCCTATCTCAACGCAGCGCAGGTAACCTCAGGCACACTCGCCTACACCCTGGGGGCGGGCAAGGCTGTGATTTCGACACCGTATTGGTATGCGGAAGAGATGTTAGCCAAAGGACGGGGGGCGCTGGTGCCGTTCCGGGATCCGGTGGCGCTGGCCGATCAGGTGATTGACCTGTTGGATAATGAGGCTAAACGTCACGCCATGCGCAAGCGGGCCTATGTGTTTGGGCGGGCGATGATCTGGCCGCAGGTAGCGCGCCGCTATATGGAGAGTTTTGAACACGCTCGGGCGGAACGCCGGCATTTCACCTCGCCTGGCTTCATAATCAAACCGCTCGACAAACGTCCGGGCGAACTGCCCCCTCTCAAACTGGACCACTTACGCCACATGACGGACGGAACCGGCATACTGCAACATGCCCTTTTCACGGTGCCCAACTATCGCGAGGGCTATACCACCGACGACAACGCCCGCGCGCTGATGGTGAGCGTTCTCCTGGAAGCCCTTGGCAACGAAGAGGCCTTAGAACTGTTCTCCCGTTATCTCGCCTTTATTTGGTATGCCTTCAATACTGAAACCGGACGCTTCCGTAACTTTATGGATTACCAACGTCACTGGCTGGAAGTTGGCGGTTCCGACGATAGCCACGGCCGCGCGTTGTGGGCATTGGGCACCGTGTTGGGCCGTTCTAACACGCCGGCCCT
>MGDH01000023.1:17749-35627 GCA_001790855.1 Candidatus Schekmanbacteria bacterium RIFCSPLOWO2_02_FULL_38_14
CGCAGAGCCAGCCAGGTCCGGGAGGAATTGGCCGGTCGGCTGCTGACATTGTATCAAAGCCACCGCTCGGACGAGTGGCGTTGGTATGAAGACAGGTTGGCCTATTGCAACGCCGCGTTACCACATGCCTTGCTCATGTGTGGCCAGTGGATACCGAATAACGCCATGACCGAAGCCGGACTAGAGGCGCTCTGTTGGCTGACCGATTTGCAGCGCGCTGACGCAGGTGGGGGTCATTTTATCCCTATCGGCTCCAACGGTTTTTATCAGCGGGGCGGTGAGCGCGCTCGCTTTGATCAACAGCCGGTGGAGGCGCAAGCCATGGTCTCGGCCTGCCTCGAAGCCTACCGGATCACAGGCGACAAGAGCTGGCGCAAGGAAGCCCGCCGCGCCTTTGAGTGGTTCCTCGGACGGAACGACCTGAATCTGCCCCTCTATGACCCGACGACGGGCGGCTGCCGGGACGGTCTGCATCCCGACCGGCCAAATGAGAATCAGGGAGCGGAATCAACGCTGGCCTTTCTCCAGTCCTTGCTGGAACTGCGGCTGGCTGAGAATATTCTTATATCTATGGAGGCCCGAACCCAATGAACAACAAACATCCTGAACTTTTTCACCGTCATAAGCTCAATCCCATCTTGACCGCCGCCAACTGGCCCTATCCGGTTAATAGTGTGTTTAACCCTGGCGCTACGTTGTTGCCCGATGGGACAACCCTGCTCTTGTGCCGTGTGGAAGATCGGCGCGGGCATTCCCATTTGAGTGCGGCCCGCTCTGCCAATGGCATAGACGACTGGAAGATCGATTCCCGTCCCACCCTACTGGCCGATCCGGAGCATTTTCCTGAAGAGCTGTGGGGCATTGAGGACCCACGTATCACCTACGTTCCCGAATTAAACAAGTATGCCATCGTTTACACCGCCTACACCAGCAGCGGCCCGGGCATAGCCCTGGCGCTTACGGAAGATTTCCACACCTTTGAGCGTTATGGGATGATCATGCCACCGGAAGATAAAGATGCGGCCCTGTTTCCGCATCGGATTGGCGGCTATTGGGTTTTGGTCCATCGCCCGGTCAGTTATCACGGCGCGCACATGTGGATGTCCTATTCGCCCGACCTGCGACACTGGGGCAGTCACAAGCTGATGCTGGAAGCCCGGCGGGGTGCGTGGTGGGACGCGAACAAAATTGGCCTCTCGCCTCCGCCCATCGAAACTGCGCAGGGGTGGCTGGTGATTTACCACGGTGTGCGACAGACCGCGGCTGGCGCCCTTTACCGGCTGGGACTGGCGCTGTTTGATTTGCAGACACCGGAGCATTGCCTGAAACGCGGCAACGAGTGGGTCTTCGGCCCGGAAGAACGCTACGAGCAGCGCGGGGATGTGAGCAACGTCGTCTTTCCGTGCGGCTACACAATTGCTCCTAATGGCGATACTATCCACCTGTATTATGGCGTGGCGGATACGAATATTGCCCTGGCCACCGGCAGTATTCACGCCATTCTGGAATGGCTTGATCGCCAGCCGCCATCGGACCGCCGGCAGCGCCAGACTGTGTCATAACCCCAATTTTGGTAGGCGTAGGCTTCCTGCCTGTTGGCAGACAGGTAGCCTGCGGTAAAAATATATTGTAATTATAAGGAGTTTCGCAACCTAAAGGTTGCGGCTACCAGTCATCTTGGCAATTATGACACAGTCTCCTTGCGGGACCTGCCTACCGCAGGTAGGCGAGAAGCAGAGTGACGAAGCAATCTCAAAAAGTCAATCTCTTCTGATAGGATTGGATTCAGCGAAGAATTCGAAGGGTGGTTGTATTTCTAATTTTTAAAAATCTCCGTGATCTTTCCCAAATCTCTGTAATCAATTCACCAAATTTTCTTGACAATGTAGTTTGTGGTGGTAGTTTTAAAAGCATAAAAACCTATCTTTCCTTTAAGGAGTTATTACTATGGGGTAGTAACTGCTACTAAAAATGTTCGGGCTTTAAATCGCATTCATTTAATAAACTCAGTAAACATCAAGTTAGGGTATCCTATACTTGAAATCAGAAGTCCGATGGAGGTGGTTTATGAAGGCTAAAAAGTTTGATGCTATAGAAATGAAGCGTAGATTGCAAAAAGAAGCTGAACATAAGTTATCTAAATTGTCAGAACAAAAACAGCTTGAGTTTTTAGCTAAAAAATTTGGATACTTAAGAAAACAAAAGAAGGTGGTACATCTCGCCTAAAAAAATGGGGAATCATTGTGTAATAGGGGACAGCCTACCGTCCCCTATTTTGTATTTTACCAATTTATAGGATTTTAGACACCAAATGGACACTATAGTGAGACAAGAGGGGGGAATTCAGAAAAAACCACTGAGAATAAAAAAGGGGAAAAGGATTAAACCTCTTCCCTTTTTTAGGTTCTTTTAGATTATAAAAATATAAAATATTAATTTTGTGGAGAATATTTACCAAAACCAGAAGAATAGGGACTTACATACATAATCCCATGGCTGCCTTCTCCTGTGTCCTGTAAAACTTGCTGTACAATAGCAAATTCTTCAAAAATAACTTCTCCGATTTCTGTACCATCTGCACTATACCATACACCACCTGCTTTAGTAGCATTCGCTGGAGCAGCAACAATTTTTACAAAATATTCCCATTTCTGTTTTTTACCTTGGGTATCAATATAGGTTTCCTTCTGATGGTTTGTCAACCATGCTCCTGAACCTATATAGGAGGCATAACCGTAGTGTCTATCAAGTTTTCCATCGCCATTACAATCCTGATTGCTAAGCCATGTATCGTTCCATTTCATAGTAAGTTCAATGTTCTTGTAAGGCTCGCACCAGAGTGCTGAATTGTCAAAAGCATCGCAGTATTCACCGTTGAAAATACGAGCTTGGTAATTATATCCCTTTACATTGAAGCCTGTTTGGATGACACTACCATCGCTTGCTAAGAGTGTTCCGCTCTGAATCGCAGTACACTCAGCAAATGCCATGCTCGCAAGAGGTATTGATGCGAGTATAAGTAAAAAAAATTGTAATATCTTTTTCATTTTTTCTCCTTTCAGCAATTTTATGTTTCAACATCTTGAAACTGTTTCAATTTAGACCTTCAAAAATGCTTTCGTTTTATTATTATGCAATAATTATGCCAGAAAACCTCTTTTTAAAAATAATTATGTAATTACTTGATTTATAAAGGAATATTTTTCTAAAAGAGGAAACTGTTTTAAAAAAATCTATATATTAATTTTTAAAAACTGTCCAAAAATTCGACACTTTTTTGGTATTTTTTTTAATATTTTTAAATATTAACAAGAAATATTATTTATTATCAATAAATTAACCTATAATTTTTTTATATTTTTCTTCAAAAAACTGTTCAAGTTTCAGACACTTTTTCAAAATCCCCCTCACCCTCCTCTCTTCGAGACTGTGTCATAACCCTCTTTTGTCATTGCGAGCGACTGAAGGGAGCGTGGCAATCCGACGAAGTCGTTGCGAGCGATAGCGAAGCAATCTAAATCCTAATTAAAAATTTAGAAATCTCTGTAATCTTTTTCAAATCTCTGTAATCAAGTCACTAAATTTTCTTGACAATATAGTTTGTGGTGGTAGCTTTAAAAACATAAAATTATATAATTTTTTAAAGACCGACTTACCTACCTACCGCAGGCAGGGATAGGTATTGCAAAAATTGCAATATTTGTCAGATTATTTAGGCCGTATAATACATGTTGGGGCAAGGAGGGTATGCGGATGAAAATTCAGGAATACATCTCAAAGGAGGAGGTCAAACGCGTCTGTCGGGAACTGGGCCTCCAAGACTGGTCTGTTCTAAAGGAACCAGGCATTCCCACTGAGGAAGCGGAAGCGGTTCTTAGCGCGCTTGATGTTCCTACGATGAAGATAGACTCTTCTATCTTCAAAGCGGGGCTTGAAATAGAGTTGGAGCATGGTACCCGCTATCCCGAGGCCAATGTCACGAACAACCACCCCCTCATCACGGGTCGAATCGTCGTGGCTCATCTTAAGGAGTCGATGGACTACTACCTTAGACTTGCTGTTGCGGAGGCTGAGGGCGATTTGTTTTCCGCCATTCTTGCTGGAGACGGCAAACGAGCCGTTAGAAAGATCCACACCCTCTCAGAAGCTCGTGCCGAAGTAGCTCAGTCGGAGCAAACGCAGCTTAAAAACATGCCCTAACCAACGCATTGAGCCTACTCGAAACCCGCTCCGAGTTTCCTCTACTCGTCTTGTACCAGTCGTCTTACGACGCATAATCGAGCAACCTTTCGTCTGTAAAACTGTCACATAGTCCTCACGAAGAATAGCATCAAGCTCGGAAAACTCATCTGAACATCCTGCTCCGTGAGGGCGCCATGATTCAAACTTCAGCACAAGACTCGGCTTGTCGTCTCTAAATTGCGAAATAAGTTCCTTTCGCAAATCCAATATGTATTGAGTGGAGGTATGGTGATAAAAATGAAAATCATATATGAACCGTCCATAGAGAGGACGACGGATTTTGTAGAGAGCATGAATTGCTCCCGAGGTCACATCAAGGGGCATGATGGTATCTGAGAGAGTCGCATTTTTTTGAAGATACGAGGAAACGAGGCTTACGTGACCTTTTTTGACCTCATGCGTCTTTCCTTCTCTCCATATCAAGAACTCCTGGCCAAGGCTTGCGAAGGGTAGACTTGTCGCTATGGCCACACAAAGAATGGCCGCCCGCCAACGCGACTCGCTGTAATGATGCAAAAGGCCTCGACTGAGTGTCATCCCAGCACACAAAGATACGCAGTAGTAAAGTGGAAACTTGTGGTAAGGCCAGAATTTGCCACCGATAAAAACATAGAGAAGGGCGCAGAGTACAAGTGCAAACAGAATCGCATTTTGTGTGCGCAGGCGTCTATCTGTCATTCTGCTGCCCCATGATACACCCAGACATGCCACGATAGAGAAGGGGCAAAGCAGAAGGGGGATCATCTCTACTCTATACCGTTTCAAGAGCTGAACAACGCCGGCTGAACGGACCATTCCGCTACCGTCAATCTCGGCATACAGCGGGTAGTAGTGGCGTGCCATGTCAAGAAAGGCCGCAAGAGCATGATTGTAGGATAGCCACCCAGCAACCAGAAGTATAGGCAAGAGCATCCCAGAGAATACCAAGATAGCGGTCTTCAGCAGCCTCAACAGGAAGCGCCTTCGTTCTATGCTTGTGTCGCAACCGGTGAAACATGCGGCCTTGACCATGAGGGGAACCCAGCACAGTATCATGGGGGGCTTAATGGTCAGCACAACCCCCGCGAGGATGCCGCAGAGGAACAGGGAATACCATCTCGGAGCATCGGAACTGTTCGTTCTGAACACCAGAGCGATGGACATGGCTAGTGGCAACACGCATAGGTACTCGCGCTGGAGCGCGAGAATTGCACCTCCTGACAGATAGGCGGCTGCGAAACAGGCCGTAGCTAGAATCCCAGATTTCAACCCATGACGACTCAGTGCCAAACACGTGAACACTCCAATAGCGACCAAGACGCTCAAGTCCAGGATCCTGCAAGCAAATGATGCGCCTGCAGTGATCTGATGAATGGCGCTGTACAGCAGCATCGTTCCTGGTGGATTAATATCGAAGAAGTCACGATATGGAACCAAACCCGCGTCATGAACCAGAAAGCCTTCGTAGAGCATGATCGGGAGATCATGAACGACTGGCCAGCGGAGACTCAGGACAAACAAAAGAAGGGCGAATGTTACTGCCATACATATAGCAACAGTCGAAAAGTGGGTTTTTTTCATCATCTCATGCCCATACCTTTTCTGCATACATAGAGCACATGGGGATATGGAAGAATGTCTAGAAGGGCATGGATCTTAACATCAAATCCCACACTTTCAAGTAGGTTTTGCATGCTGACTGTATCAACATAGCAGGGAGGCTGCCGAGGATTCATGAGAATGTCGAGAATCCATGTAAAAGCCACTTTCCATCGCGGTAAAGCGGCGATGTCTTTGAGAATGAGGACCCCACCTGGGGCAAGATGCTGAAATATGATGTCTAGTAATGGCCTATGCCTTTCCTTCGGGAGGTGGTGGATAAGGTCGAGCATGTACGCTGCATCACACGACACCGATTGAGCGATCAACGTTTCGGCTGTGCGATTCTCGAAGGAGACACGCGTAGACAGATTGAGCACTTCGGATGTTGAACGTGCCGCGTCGATGCGGAGACGGTTGACATCTATGGAGACGAAACGTCGGCCAGGCGAAAGCAAGGCATAATACAGCGTGAAGAGCCCAAAGCCACACCCGATATCTAGAATACGACCATTAAGGGGAAGATACTGACCAATCTCCTCCAGTATTCGCATGTTCATGATCTGGAAACGCAGCGTGCAGTACGTTCTGATGACCCAACTGTTATATGCGCGGATGACCTGCGCTTTTATCGAATCGTGTTTTGTCATGTGTGTCTGTCCACCTTGGTCAACTTGAAGGCTGAGCGATTCGATTGTACCTCATGCATCACGCACGTTTGGTGGCATCGAGGGCCCTGTTTGCCCACCGCCGCTTTGGGTTTTGCACTTGTTCGTCTGGGACCTGTCAACTCAAATACTCTTTAGTGTAAAGTGTTTGCGCCCCATGATCTACCCCAGATCACGACATGTTCGGGGGGCCTGCGGCAGATCCCGGTGCCAAGACTGTAAGCCGGATCTAACAGGTCCCGTCCGTCGAACATTAATTTTTATACTTATTATCACTACTGTCCAAATGTTATTTAAAAAAATATCACATAATTATTTGAAATACAAGGATTAAATGAGCAAAAAAACATTTTTCGATTTGAAATTCAATAGCTACCATGATTCATCATATAATTTTCCTCCAAACCTTTTAAGGAGGAAAGAAGATGAATTCTGGAAAGACTGTATTTGCTCAACTACTTCAGTTTCTACCAAGCTACGAGTTCAACAAATGTGTTATTCGATATCAAGGGAATTACAAGGTTCAAACCTTTTCGTGTTGGGATCAGTTTTTATGCATGTCCTTTGCCCAATTGACATATCGGGAAAGCCTGCGGGACATCGAAACCTGCCTGAACTCTCATCGTCAAAAGCTTTATCATATTGGTTTTCATGGTCAAGTATCCAAGTCTACTCTGACTTATCTGCCTGTGCGTTGCACGCAGACAGGTGCCAACGAAACTCGAGACTTCCGCATCTATCAAGACTTGTGGAAAAAAGACCACCTTCTGCGCCACGTTTATAGAAGCCTTGTCCAATCTGCTGTTCCTGGTATATGACAGGGTTCTTTTTTACTGGGAATCGGTACTCTTGGACTGGAACGAAGCTTTTGCGAACAATGAAAATTACCGCATTAGAAAAGACACGATTAACAGGGAGCATTGCAGCAATACGAAATCCTGCTTCATGAAGTTTCTTTCTGACCTCTTCACATCAGCTAGCGGGTTTTACCCCGCTTCCTATAGTATGACGGATAAAAGCATTAAGAGGATTGCTGACCTTCCACTTAACATAAAAAGGGGACGGTTCTCTTTATTCTTTGAAAAATAAAAAATTAAGAAAAAGAGAACCGTCCCCTTTTTGTAATTCCTTGACAATGCACTCTGAATTCCTTTAAAAATAGACAAGAGATAAGGTATTATATTATTAATTTTATTAGCTATATTAGGTTTTAATATTAACATTCCCTCCTTATAATGATAAAAAAAGTTAAAAAGATAAATAATAGTCTGGGAAGCGGAAGATTTAAACTCACAATATATCTGGTAGTTTTTTATTTTGTTTTTCTTGCTTTGAATTTTGTTTTCGGGGACAAGGGATATTTCAGGATGAAGGAACTAAATACAAAGAAAGAAGAATTGATTGCTGAGATGGAAAAAGTTAGCCAGGAAAATGAGCAGTTAAGCAATGAGTTGATAGCTGCAAAAAACAGTCAGTTTTGGATTGAGAAGGTTGCAAGGGAAGAACTTGACATGGTCAAAGACGGGGAAATTGTTTTTAAGTTTTATGAGAAAGAGGGTGGAAGGTGAGGGGGTTTGTAAGGGTTTTATTTGGAATAATTTTGATACTGATTTTTGCTTTTGGTTGTTCACAGAAGAAGGCTAAAGAGGAAGGAGAAAAGGAGAGAGGGAAAACAATTTCAGCATCAGCAGGAGAGCCTGCTTATGGTGATACGATTATTGAAGGAAGCATTGGAGATGCCTCAAATCTTATTCCCCACATTTCATCAGACAGCGCCTCACACGAAATAACAGACCTTGTTTATAACGGACTGGTGAGATATAATAAAGACCTTGTCATAGAGGGTGTTCTTGCGGATAGCTGGGATATCTCAGAAGACGGGCTCACCATTACATTCCATCTCCGCAAAGACGTGAAATGGCACGATGGTGTGCCTTTTACGGCTGATGATGTGATGTTTACATACAAGACAATGATAGACCCAAAGACACCGACTGCTTACAGCGGGGATTTCCTTCTGGTAAAAAAAGCTGAGGTTGTAGATAAACACACTTTCAGGGTAACTTACAACAAACCCTTTGCTCCTGCCCTTATAAGCTGGTCAATAGGGATTCTGCCAAGCCACCTCTTAGCAGGAAAGGATATTACTAAAAGCAGTTTGGCAAGAAGTCCGATTGGCACAGGACCGTATAAATTCAAGGAGTGGAAAACAGGGGAAAAGATAGTTCTTGAGTCAAACCGCTATTATTTTGAAGGAAGGCCTTATATTGATAAATATGTATATAGAATTATACCTGATAGCGCAACAATGTTTCTTGAGCTTAAAGCAGGAGGCATAGACTGGATGGGGCTAACTCCTCTCCAGCATAAGAGGCAGACTGATGATTCAAAAATAAAGAAAAATTTTAATAAGTTCAAGTACCTCTCTTTCAGTTATACTTATCTTGGTTTTAATCTTCTTGACCAGAAATTTAAAGATAAAAGGATAAGAGAGGCAATAAACTATACGATTGACAAGCAGGAACTGATTGATGGTGTTTTAATGGGGCTTGGAGTAGTGGCTGACGGACCATACAAGCCTGATATGTGGGCATATAGCCAGAATGTTAAGAAATATCCATACAATTCTGAAAAGGCAAGGGAACTTTTAAAAGAAGCTGGATGGGTTGATAAGGACAGAGACGGAATACTTGAAAAGGGCGGGAAAAAGTTTGAATTTACAATTTTGACTAATCAGGGAAATGATATGAGGAAAAAGACTGCTGAGATAATTCAAAGACGGCTGAAAGATGTTGGCATTTCAGTTAAAATAAGGATTGTTGAATGGGCGGCTTTTTTAAAGGAATTTGTTCATACAAAAAAATTTGAAGCCCTGATTTTAGGCTGGAACATACCTCAGGACCCGGATTTATATGATGTATGGCACTCAAGCAAAACCGGTCCGGATGAATTAAACCATATCTCATTTAAAAATGCAGAGGTTGATAGGCTTCTAATAAAGGCAAGAGAGACATTCAGCCAGGAAGAAAGAAAAAACTATTATTTTAAAATCCAGGAGATACTTGCTGAAGAACAGCCCTATGTCTTCTTATACATTCCAGAAGCATTACCTATTATACATTCAAGATTCAGAGGTATCAAACCTGCCCCGGCTGGTATTACTTATAATTTTATCAAATGGTATGTTCCAAGGTCTGATCAGAAATATGTTGAAACTGCACAATAAATAGGGTTTTTATAGTGTTTTCATATCTTCTGCAAAGACTTCTGATGATGTTTCCCCTGCTAATAGGTATTACATTAATCTCGTTCATAGTAATTCATCTTGCACCGGGCGAGCCTACTGACCTTCAAACCCAGTTTAACCCTAAAGCCTCAAGTCTCGCAAAGCAGAGGCTTAGAGAGATTTACGGGCTTGATAAGCCGTTGCATGTTCAGTATTTGATGTGGCTGAAGCGGATTGTTTTGCTTGATTTTGGAAGGTCATTCTCGCCGGATAACAGGAAAGTACTGGATAAGATAAAGGAAAGAATACCAATAACAATAACAATTAATATTTTGTCTTTGTTTATTATCTTCTGTATTTCAATCCCCATAGGAGTCCTGTCTGCAAGATTTCAGTATTCATTCTTTGATAAGGTTATAACGCTTTTTGTTTTTGCAGGGTTTGCAATTCCTACATTCTGGCTTGCTCTTCTTCTTATGATTTTCTTCGGGGTTAATATGGGATGGCTTCCGATATCGGGGCTTCATTCTATGAATTACCAGGAACTTTCTCTTTTAGAAAAATTTTTTGATATGGCAAAACATCTTATTATGCCATTGTTTGTTGCCACATTTGGGGATCTGGCAAGCCTGTCAAGATATGCAAGGTCCAATATGCTTGAGGTTATCAGGCAGGATTATATTACCACTGCCCGCTCCAAAGGGCTTTCTGAAACAAAGGTCATTGGAAAACATGCGCTCAGGAATGCCCTTCTTCCTGTTGTAACAATACTTGGATTTTCAATACCCGGACTAATAGGAGGGAGTGTTATATTTGAAACAATTTTTGCGATACCTGGGATGGGTCAGCTTTTTTATATGAGCGTAATGGCAAGGGATTATCCTGTGATAATGGGCATACTTGTAATAGGTGCTGTTCTGACAATGATTGGGAACCTTGTGGCTGATATCTCATATGCGGTTGCTGACCCGAGGATAAGGCTGGGATGAGGGAGTGATTAGACTCTTTAATGTCAAAGGATAAAGCTCAAAGTTCAAATAAAAAAGTTAATGATGGTAGAGCGGGGTCTCCAGACCCCGCTGGAAGTTAGGGTCAGGAGACCCTAACCTACCCATCTTGTTTATAATACTCTGAATCGAAACTATTCAGTTTCATAAAGAAGGTATGGCAATGGGAAAAGAGACTTTCTGGATAATCTTCTGGAGAAATTTTAGAAGAAATAAGCTTGCGATAGCAGGAGGGATTATTGTCATTACTTTATTCCTGGTTTCTATATTTGCGCCGTTTATCTCTTCTTCTGACCCTGGTAAAATAGAGGTAAAAGAGATTCTGATGCCTCCAAGTTCAGAACATATTTTTGGGACAGATGAGCTTGGAAGGGATGTTTTCAGCCGTGTAGTTTATGGTTCACGAATTTCACTTAAAGTGGGATTTGTAGCAGTCGGCATAGCAACAGTTATTGGGATTATCGTTGGTTTGATTTCAGGATATTATGGAGACTTAATAGATGGCGTAATGATGAGATTTGTTGATATTATGCTTTGTTTCCCGACATTTTTTTTAATTCTTGCTGTTATAGCAATACTGGAGCCAAGTATTTATAACATAATGATTGTCATAGGTATAACAGGATGGATGGGCGTTGCAAGGCTTATCAGGGCAGAGGTGCTGAGCCTGAAGGGCAGGGAGTTTATTCTTGCTTCCAAATCTGTCGGAGCGGGTGATTTTGTTATAATAATAAGGCATATACTCCCAAATGCTATGGCTCCTGTGCTTGTTGCCGCAACACTCGGAGTTGCAGGAGCAATACTGACTGAATCTGCTTTGAGCTTTCTTGGTATCGGGGTTCAGCCTCCCACACCGAGCTGGGGAAATATCCTGACTTCAGGAAAAGATAATATAGAAATTGCCTGGTGGCTTTCCCTGTTTCCGGGACTTGCAATCCTGATAACGGTCCTCGGATATAATCTTTTAGGAGAAGGCATAAGGGATGCAACAGACCCGAGGCTGAGAGGAAGATGAATTGAAGTTTATCTGAAATCTGGTATTTCTGATTTTTGCCTGGCAAAATTTACAGGTAAATATAGTTTGTCAAGACAGGAAAGGAAGAAAAGATAAAGATATGATTTATCCGGAGCGCATTCAGGGTACAGACGGGATAAGGGGAAGGGTTTTGAAATCTTCAGAACCTGAGGTGTCAGGATTATCTCCATTGGAGATTTTTTTAGAGAAGGGAATAATCACTGAGCAATTTATTGAATTATATACTTACTGTTTTGTGCTGCTTTTAATGAAAAAGAAAATTGCAAAAAAAGGAGAAGAGATTGCTGTCGGGTGGGATCCAAGAGATAAAGGGGGGATTTTTACAGGTGCGGCTATAAGAGGAATCAGGAAGGCTGGCGGTTGTGCAGTGAGACTTGGGATAATCCCAACCCCTGCGCTTCCGGTATATATGACATACAGGGGCATTGATGCCGGAGTAATGATAACAGCATCTCATAATCCTTCTGACCAGAACGGTATAAAGCTATTTCTTTGCCCGCCGGGCATTAAATTTTTTCCTGCAGATGATAAGCTTTTGACAGATGCGATTATTAAAACTGATTATAAGAACATAAAATCCAAAAAGTTATCAGGGGGGCTTAAAGACAGTCACAATGAATGCATCAGTGTGTTTCTGGATTTTATCTGTGACCCGAGAAATTCATGGGTTGAAAATAAAGAATTGCTGAAAAATGGAATTTTGATTGTTGATTCTGCGAATGGGTCTTATTCTGAAATTGCTTCAGTTATATTTAAAAGACTCGGGTTCAGGAAAGTGATTGAAGTTGGCAATGATTTTAAAGGAATGGTTAATCAGAACTGCGGGGTTTCTGACCTTGATGGAATATCAAGAATTTTACCTTCAATGGTTTTTAAAGATGAATGTGGCGGGTTTCCAAAATTTGCTGAGAATTTTACTCTGAAAAAAATTTTCAGGACAGGAAGGAATTGCCGTGCCAAAATCTTAAAAAATGAGGCTTTTGTTTCAGGAGCAGTTTTTGATGCTGACGGAGACAGATTCTTCATGCTCGAATATGATGCTTTGAAAGACGAGGTCCTTGTTTTGACAGGTGATGATACGGCATTTATTCAGGGGAAATATCTTATAAAAGAGAGGCACTCTGATTTTAAAGATTCATATTACACGAATACTGTTGAGAGTGATATTCAGGCGTCTTTCTGCGCCAGAGAGTTGGGTTTCAGAATAGAAACAACAGGGGTTGGGGATAAATGGATTTTAGCAAATTCAATGACAGAAATTTTAAATTCATTTGTCAGGTTTATTTTAAAGAAAAATGTCAAAAACAAAAACAAGATGGATGAGATTAGAAATACTGCTGCACAGATAAGAAATTTAAACTCAATAAGTGCGTTTAAAGTGGCTGATGCTTTTGAAAATATAAACTCATTCAGGAAAATTTTGGGAGAAGATGAATTCAGAGAATGGATTAAAGAGATTCCTTCCTGTCACGCAGTTGGTTCTGAGGAAAGCGGGCATAATATAACAGTGGGATATTTGGAAGACTGCAAGGGAAGGCTATATCCGGTTTTTACCGGCAATGGTTTAAAAAGCGCAATTAACACATTTGTTTCTGCACTCAGTTTGTATTCAGGAGGCAGATTTAGTTATAAAAAGTATATAAGTTTTTTAAGATGCCCGTTTAAAGCGGGTATAAAAAAGAGTTTATATATCTATTATACAGATAAAAAAAGATTTTCAAACGGATGCAGGGAATGGAAGGAAGCAGGAAAAATTACAGAGAATTTAGTTGAAAAAAAATTCAGAGGCAGAATAAAGCTGAAAATCCAGATTAAGAAGGAAGAACCTGACCTTCTGTATTTTTCTTTAGTAGACCCTGATGGAAATATAAGGGGAGCTATATTTGTCAGAAACTCAGGCACTGAGGATAAAACAGGGGTTGGCATCAGGGGGAAAAGAGAGGATGAAAGAATGTTGACTGAAATTGGCGAGAAGATTGCAGGATTTTTGAGAAAAGCATTAAAGGATTATAAAAACCCTTATGCGAAACTTCAAAGGTCAATAGTTGAAAAAGTGAGTCAACACAGGAAAATAGAAAAAAGTTTGCTGCTGGGTCTTGTTTCTGAGAACACAGAAAAAACATACGGGATAATTAACAAGGTTTTAATGGAAACAGAAAAAAAGGAGGGCCTTATTAGACGGGTTATAAAAAAAGGCTCTGAAGAAGATTTTTATTCTATTACTGACAGAGGGAGGATATGGCTGGGAAAAAAAACGAATTGAACGGAGGTTATTCATATCAGGTTTCTGCAGTGATTCTTGCTGCAGGCAAAGGTACAAGGATGAAATCTGACATTCCAAAGGTTTTACACCAGGTCTGCGGGAAACCAATAATTAACTATGTAATCAGGACGGTTGAGAATCTGAGATGTAATCCTGCAGTCATTGTTGTCGGGTATCAGGAGGAGAAGGTAAGAGAGGTTTTAAACGGGAAAAAAGTGATTTTTATTTCACAGAAAGAGCAATTAGGCACCGGACATGCCGTTTTGCAGACAGAGAATGCTTTGAAGAATTATGAGAACGATGTTCTGATTCTTTGTGGAGATATGCCCCTTGTAAAACCGCAAACACTGAAAGAATTCATTGATGACCATGTGGACACAGAGTCAACGCTTTCTATAATTACAACTAATACGGAGAATCCTTCAAATTATGGGAGGGTTGTGAGAGATGATGATTTCAGGATAATTAAGATAGTAGAAGAGAAGGATGCATCGGAAGAGGAAAAAAGCATAAAGGAAATAAATACCGGGATTTACTGTGTTAACAGGAATTTCCTGTTTTCTACTCTGAGAAGATTGAAACCTGAAAACCGGCAGAATGAATATTATCTGACAGACATAATTGCAAAAGCAGTTGAAAAGGGGATTGATGTTAATTCTTTCAGAGTTAATGATGAGAGGGAATTTATGGGGATTAATACAATAGATGATTTAAAAGATGTTGAGGAGTTAATGATTCATGTCAATCAGGCTCTTAATTGATGGCTATAATCTTATAGGCGCCTATGGTTTGATGAGGAATAAAAACCTTGAAGATGAGAGAAACGGGCTGATAAAAAAACTTTGTGAATACAAAAAGATAAAAAATTATGAGATAACCGTTGTCTTTGACGGTACAGGAAACAGTAGTCCGTTTGAAGGCGGAGACAGAATGGGAGGTATCTCAATAATTTATTCAAGAATTGGTGAAAGTGCTGATGACCTGATAAAGAGAATTGTAAAAGACTCAGGAAGCGGAGAGGGTTTTATAGTTGTTACATCTGATAGAGAGATATCAGGTTTTTGCAGTGGATATAATGCAACTGTAATCTCTTCAGGTGAATTTAAAAGCAGGCTGGAGATGGCAAGTTTTTATCAGAATAAAGATTTTGATGATGATGAAGAAAATGGATATTTACCGCTCCATATAAGTACTAAAAAGAAGGGAAACCCGAGAAAGCTGTCAAAGACTGAGAGACAGAAAAAGTCTAAACTGAGAAAACTATAAGATAAATATAACGCGCCATATCCCAACAGATTTTAGCATCTGTTTAATCAGGAGAATTCCCGGATGCTTTGCGCTGAGGTATAACCAGCCTTCTTTGTCATTGACCCGAAAATTCCATTTTCATAACCCTCTGTGAGCCAAAGGCTCGTAACGATTCCCGTTCCCATTTCCGTAAGGGTAAACTCCAGTGGGAATCCAGAAAAATGAAAAGTCTGGATTCCTGTTTTCGCCTGTCTGCCGACAGGCAGGCAGGCATGACAGAGGATAAGATTATTAAAGCTTTTTGATATCTCGCAGCTCTGTGGCGGCGTAGTTTATTTTTTTTTAATATTTCTAAAATAGGGCTTGACAAAAAAATGAAATATATGTTAGAAAATCATTTCCCTAAAACAGACCATAAGTTTTAGTATGTCTTGACAAATTATAGTTAAGACTTAAAATAGTATATAGAAACTGTTCTTTGATAATTCAGTATGAGATTAACTAGCTTGGCGGTGAACAATACGAGTTTACTGGCTGACTTGTTAAAAGTAATTCAAAAATTGCCAGAAATCAGATTTTTAAAATTGGAGAGTTTGATCCTGGCTCAGAACGAACGCTGGCGGCGTGCCTAACACATGCAAGTCGAACGAGAAAGCCTGAGCAATCGGGTGAGTAAAGTGGCGGACTGGTGAGTAACACGTAGGTAATCTACCTGCAAAATGGGAATAACTCCGCGAAAGTGGGGCTAATACCGAATAACGTTCAGGAAACATAAGTTTTCTGAACCAAAGATGGCTGAATCCGTAAGGATGCTATTGTTTGCAGATGAGCCTGCGTACCATTAGCTAGTTGGTAGGGTAATAGCCTACCAAGGCAACGATGGTTAGCCGGCCTGAGAGGGCGATCGGCCACATTGGGACTGAGATACGGCCCAGACTCCTACGGGAGGCAGCAGTGGGGAATATTGCGCAATGGAGGAAACTCTGACGCAGCGACGCCGCGTGGAGGATGAAGGTTTTCGGATCGTAAACTCCTTTTAGAGGGGAAGAAAACTATCTTGTTAACAATGAGATAGCTTGACAGTACCATCAGAAAAAGCCCCGGCTAACTCCGTGCCAGCAGCCGCGGTAATACGGAGGGGGCAAGCGTTGTTCGGAATTACTGGGCGTAAAGGGCGCGTAGGTGGCGATATAAGTCAGACGTGAAATCCCTCAGCTTAACTGAGGAATTGCGTTTGAAACTGTATTGCTTGAGTACAGGAGAGGAGAGTGGAATTCCCAGTGTAGCGGTGAAATGCGTAGATATTGGGAGGAACACCGGTGGCGAAGGCGGCTCTCTGGACTGTTACTGACACTGAGGCGCGAAAGCATGGGGAGCAAACGGGATTAGATACCCCGGTAGTCCATGCTGTAAACGATGGGCACTAGGTGTGGAGGGTTTCAACCCCTTCTGTGCCGAAGCTAACGCATTAAGTGCCCCGCCTGGGGAGTACGGTCGCAAGATTAAAACTCAAAGGAATTGACGGGGGCCCGCACAAGCGGTGGAGCATGTGGTTTAATTCGACGCAACGCGAAGAACCTTACCTGGGTTTGACATCTCCCTAATTCCTGAGAAATCAGGAAGTGCCTTGCAAAAGGAGTGGGAAGACAGGTGCTGCATGGCTGTCGTCAGCTCGTGTCGTGAGATGTTGGGTTAAGTCCCGCAACGAGCGCAACCCTTACTCTTAGTTGCCAAACCCCGAAAGGGGAGGAACTCTAAGAGAACTGCCGGCGATAAGTCGGAGGAAGGTGGGGATGACGTCAAGTCCTCATGGCCTTTATATCCAGGGCTACACACGTGCTACAATGGCTGGTACAGAGGGTAGCAAACTCGCGAGAGGAAGCCAATCCCATAAAACCAGTCTCAGTTCGGATTGGAGTCTGCAACTCGACTCCATGAAGTTGGAATCGCTAGTAATCGTGGATCAGCACGCCACGGTGAATACAGTTCCCGGGCCTTGTACACACCGCCCGTCACACCACGAAAGTCAATTGTACCAGAAGTCGCTAGGCTAATCTTGAGCAATCACGAAGGCAGGTGCCTAAGGTATGATTGGTAATTGGGGTGAAGTCGTAACAAGGTAGCCGTAGGGGAACCTGCGGCTGGATCACCTCCTTTCTAAGGAGTAGAAAACAAAGCCAACAACTTTGCTTTCTCCGGTTGAATATACCCCAAGCTGGTCTATCTCATACTATTTTTTATTTATAAAGTTGTAAGAGCAAGGAAGAAGTGGCTCAACCAGTAAACTGGGCTTCAGACCTAAGAAGAATTTGAACCACAATAAAATTTTGATAAAAAACTTTACAAGGGTCAATTTGGATGGGCCTATAGCTCAGATGGTTAGAGCGCACGCCTGATAAGCGTGAGGTCAGTGGTTCAAATCCACTTAGGCCCAAAAAATTTGCACCTGCAAATTTACTTGTAGCTTGTAGCCTATAGCCATTAGCTAAGAGTAATTAGCTATAAGTGCGGCATAGCCGCCTTGGGGGTGTAGCTCAGTTGGGAGAGCGCCTGCCTTGCACGCAGGAGGTCAGCGGTTCGAACCCGCCCACCTCCAAAAAAGTACGATTG
>MGDH01000023.1:35639-35830 GCA_001790855.1 Candidatus Schekmanbacteria bacterium RIFCSPLOWO2_02_FULL_38_14
CTGGATTACACAGATAAATTTCTATTAGAATCGCTGTAATCTTCTATAAATCTGTGTAATCAGAGGTTTTTATAAACCTTTAATTTGTTCTTTGACATGTGATTGATAATATTCTCCTTAAGAAATTTGGTGGTCAAGTTATTAAGGGTATATGGTGGATGCCTAGGCGCCAATAGGCGATGAAGGACGCG